>DZCT01000199.1 GCA_022736535.1 Desulfatirhabdium butyrativorans
TTCATCATTATAACGCTATGATCAGAAAGGAAATCACCAATACTATATGACTACCGCATATCCGGATATTTGTCTCTCACCATTTTCAGGGTTTCCAATGTCTCATTCGGATTCGCAAACGGGTCTCCGGGTCCCGCGATGCCGACAACCGAAATATTTTTCTTATGTCGGAGAATCTCATCGAGATAAGCAATCGCCTGACGCAGAGAGAGAATCCCGCTGCTGACGCCGGGGCGGCTTTCGTTGACGCAATCAAACTTCCTGTTGCAGAATTTACATTGAATATTGCACCGGGGGCCACCGGCAGGTGGATTCTCCCGAAAGTATGTCTCACTTTGTCGTTAAAGCAGGGATGATTTGAAAAATTCATTTTATGCCTCATATAGTCAGACTATCCTCTAAAATATGGTAGTGGTGTAGAATAGGTGATGAACCCTCTCACTGTCATTCTGAGCGGAGCGAAGAATCTCTTATCATAACAGCGTATTATAAAAAATGAGATTCTTCGCTCCGCTCAGAATGACGCCCCGAAATCACCTCTTCTACACCACTACCTAAAATATGTCATTTCGAGCGAAGCGAGAAATCTTTTCATTCATAGACGTAAGATTTCTCCTCACTCCGTTCGTCGAAATGACAGTTTCAGGGAAAATTCCTCGACAAATGACAGTTTCATAGGAAAGTCCCCGACTCCTTATATATAACTGTAACCGATTGAAGATGTCTCCTGCCTTTTCTCAATAACGGTGTTGACGATGCGGTCGAATAACTGCTGTGCGCCGCTGTAACCTACATGAAGGATTCTTGATCCGCCGATGCGGTCATGAATCGGAAAACCGGCGCGAATCAAGGGTATGTTCAGTTTTCGGCTGACAGAATAGCCTTTGCTGCTACCCACAAAAATATCCGGTTCAAGCCTTTTGGCTTCTGTTTCAATACCGATAAAATCCCCGCCGTCCAGAACGCATATCTCTTTTTCAGCGTAGTCAGGTAGTACGACTTCAGAGAGTTTTGCTTGCAGACAGCCGCTTTTTCCGCCCGAAGCGCAAAGCACGGGTATGATGCCGATTTCGCTTAAAAATGAAGCCAATCCCACCACCAAATCAGGGTCGCCATAGACCGCCGCCAGCAAGCCGGAGATATATTTGTGTCCGTCCACGTAAGCGTCAATCAGGCGTCCTCTTTCTTCCTCGTATTTCTTCGGTGTTGATTTCCCGGTCGCGCTTTCAATTGCTGCGAAAAACTTATCTGTCTCATTGATGCCGATGGGCATTCCCAGACTGTGGCATGGAATATTGAAACGCTTTTGCAACAGCTTTCCCGCGCTGTTTTTCTCGGCAAGCACGCGTCCGAACTCCAGACTGGCGCAGGCGCTTCCCATCACTCGAATATCACTGATATTTGTACCGCCGGAAGGAATTTTCTGATATTCGGACCACAAAGGACCGTCCAGCGTTTGTGAGTAATCCGGAAGCATCACAAAAGGAACGCCGAAATCTCTGAGAATTTCTTTTATATGACGTAAATCCGCAGGCGACAGCATTCCGGGAAAAATATTGACTCCTTTTTCTGAGACATTTTTATCCGAATCAGGATCAGGAGAAGACGCGGAGGCTAAGGAATCCACCGTTGCCATGATTGCCGCGTGAAAGCCTTCTATATGCGTGCCGCTGTAACTCGGCGTGGAAACATGCACCATCGGCGGCAATATCTCATCCGGATGAAGTTCTTTATACTCCCGAATAAACATGGGAACATCATCTCCGATGGTTTCACTCAGGCAGGTAGTAGCGATGCCTATCAATTCGGGATCGTATTGCTTTCTGATATTTTCAAGCCCGATTTTCAAGTTTGCGCCTCCGCCGAAAATAGCTGTTTCTTCTCCGAAATTTGAACATGCAATGTCTATCGGCTCTTTAAAATGACTGATAAGATAACGCCGAATATAAGTCGAACAGCCTTGTGAACCGTGAAGAAAACCCACCGCTCCCCGAATGCCTTTGAAGGCAAGAGATGCACCCAAAGGTGTGCAGAGCTTGCAGGCGTTTCTTGTCACGGAATATGTTTGTGTATTTTCTGATAACATTGTCTCACCTTATTTAGTTGTACTAATCTCTCTTTGTTTTTTCTCGTTCCCACGCTCCGCGTGGGAACGTCCCTATGGCGTTGTTTATTCCAGCAGGGGCGGACGCAGAGCGTCCGGGCTGCATTCCCACGCAGAGCGTGGGAACGAGATCAAACATTCTGTCATTCCGAGCGCCCCGTTCTGTCATTCCGAACGCCCCGTTCATTCTGTCATTCCGAACGAAGTGAGGAATCTTAAGCCAATCTTATAAAATTCGGCTCGCTTCGCTCGAAATGACAGGAAGATTAATAATTTCTCTTTCTTCTCGGTCTGAATTTCCATACCGGACTTGTAACGCTTCGGCAGACTTCTTCGGCGAAATTCAACATGCCGACATATCCGGCAAGCGGTATTTTGCGCTCGTGGTTGTGGTCGCAGAAGCCGATGCCCATCTTATACGCAATGGGTCTTTCTTTCACGCCGCCGATAATCAGGTCTGCATCTTTTTCAATCACATATTTGGAAAGCTCAAGCGGATTCGCGTCATCCACGATCACTGTTCCCTCGTCGCACATCTCTTTCAGCAATTCGTAGTCTTCCTCGTTGCCGGTCTGCGAGCCTGCAAGAATCACATCCATACCGAGATAGCGCAATGCTTTGATCAGAGAAAATGCCTTAAACGCGCCTCCGACATAAATAGCTGCTTTTTTGCCTTTCAGCAATATTTTTATTTTCTGTAATTTCGGATAAATGCTGCTGATTTCATCCCGGACAATATTCCGAGTTCTTTCCAAAATTTCAGGATTATCGCCGAAATGCTTTGCAACATCGTAGAGCGCATCAGACATATCTTCCAAGCCGAAGTAGGAAACCCGTATAAAGGGAATGCCGTATTTCTCCTTCATCATCTGCGCGAGATGCGTCATAGAGCCGGAGCATTGCACGACATTCAGGGCTGCGCCGTGAGACTTTTTTATCTCATCTATTCTGCCGTCTCCGGTCATAACAGAGACAACTTCAACTCCCATCCGCTCGTAGTAGTTCTTGATAATCCACGCTTCGCCGCCGATGTTGAATTCGCCGAGAATGTTGATGCTGTATTTGCCGATGCCCGCTGTTATTCCCTGACCGATTAACTGAAACAAGGCTGAACACGCGGCTTTATATCCGTCTTTTTTCGTTCCTTTGAAGCCTTCGGAATGGACAGGCAACACCGGAATGCCTTTTTCTTGTGAGACTTTTTTGCAGACCGCTGCCACATCATCTCCGATAATGCCGACAATACAGGTTGAGTAAACAAAAGCCGCTTTCGGCGAATATGCGTCAATCAGTTCCAAGAGCGCGTAGTAAAGCTTTTTCTCACCGCCGAATATGACATCATTTTCTCTTAAATCGGTAGAAAAACTGAAACGGTGAAGTTCGGGGCCCGAGGACAGCGCGCCCCGAATGTCCCAAGTGTAAGCCGCACAGCCGATGGGACCGTGTACGATATGCAGCGCATCGGCAATCGGATATAAGACTACCCGCGAACCGCAGAACACACATGCCCGCTGACTCACAGACCCGGCAAGACTGTGCTTCCCGCAGGTCATGGCAAAGGGTTCTGCTCCTTTTTCGTAGATTTGAGATTTTCTCTCTTTGAGTATTTCTATAGCCGCCATCACATCACCATTATTTTTGCGGAAAATCCCCCCTTGAGGGGGGCGCAGGGGGGTGTTTCTTCAGCGCAGACATGTCTCTGCCGGAAGCAGACATCCCCCCTGCCCCCCTTCAAAGGGGGAGTTATTCAATCTCGTTCCCACGCTCTGCGTGGGAATGCATCCGGAACGCTCCGCGTTCCCTGTAAGGGCTACATGACAAGTTCAAATTCCACTTCGGAGGCATCTCTGTCTTTGCGGGCTAAGAGCGCATCTAAAATTCTCTCCAAAAGTCTCATGCCGCCCCGATAGCCGACTGTCGGGAAATAGCTGTGTCCTACTCTGTCAAGAATGGGAAAGCCGAATCTCACCATCGGAATATCTTCATCTCTCGCAATGTACTTGACGTAAGTATTTCCGATGAGCAAATCCACCGGCGCATTCTTTATCCATTGATGAAAGAGAAACATATCTCCCGCCGCCTTCACATTGACTTCATGCGGAATGTCTTTGGTAATCTCCCGAATGCGCTTCTCGAATTTCGCGCCCGGCGTACCGGTTACGATGTGAATGGGCCACATATCAACAGACACGAGAAATTTGGTCAAAGATATAAGCTGATCCGGATCCCCAACCAATCCTACCTTTTTGTGATAGAAATATTGGTGCATGTCTGTAATAATATCAAGAAGCTGACCTCTTTCAGTTGTCAGTGAATCCGGCACATTGACACCTGCGATTTTTCTCAGGGTGTTGATGAAAATATCCGTTTCCTCAAGACCGATGGGCAAGTCAAGGATTTCGCACGGCACTTTGCACTTGGTATCCATTGCCCGCGCCGCAAGTCCCGATGCCAAATGTCCCAGCGCAAGCGTCCCCATACTGCTGCCGCTTCGGATCAATTCCTCAATGCTTACGCCGCCATGAGGAAACATTTCATATCTGCCGGTCTGAGGACCGTTTAAGACATTTGAAGTGTCGGGAAAAACAATGCTCCGAACTTCCAATTCCTTGGTAATGCGTTTAATTTCCTGCATGTCGCAGGGTTCCACAAACCCGGGAATGATGTTAATCTGCTTCTCTTTGTGTCCGTAGGGCTTTGCGAAATAGTCCACCATCGCCTTTGTCATGTTGGCAAATCCGGTGACATGAGAGCCGACATAACTCGGGGTATTCGCATGAATCACATATTTATCACTGGGGATTTTGCCGTCATCCCTTGCTTTTGCAATGATCTGCGGTATGTCATCCCCGATGGTCTCGGAAAGACAGGTTGTATGAACCGCAATCACATCCGGTTCATAAACCGTGAAGATATTGTCAATCGCCTGAACGAGATTTGCCTGTCCGCCGAAGACCGATGAGCCTTCGGTAAAAGAACTGGTGGCAGCCATGACCGGCTCTTTGTAGTGCCGGGTCAGGGTGCTGCGGTGGTAGGCATAACAGCCCTGCGAACCGTGACTATGCGGCAGACAACTGTGAATCCCCAAAGACGCATACATTGCGCCGATGGGCTGACAGGTTTTTGCCGGATTCACCGTCAGCGCGCTGCGCGTTGCAATTTTATCCGTCGTATGTCTCAGTAACATGTTCTCTCCTTTGATGAGGGGTTCGAGGTTAGAGGCATTGCTCTACCTCTCACCTCTTACCTCGAACCTCGAACCCTTTCCCTCATTCCCATGCGTAAGTTGCCGCTAATTCAGGGTCTTTCTGCCAGGGGGCTTTCAGATATGTCCAGATTTTGCTGTTGACCATTCGGTCAATTTCTTTGTAGAAATTGACTGCGCCTTTGAATCCCGCATAAGGACCGCCGTAGTCATAGCTGTGCAGTTGTTTCAGCGGAATGCCGAATTTCTGAACCGTGTATTTTTCTTTAATGCCTGCACAGAAAATATCCGGTTTCCAGAGGTCTATCAATTGTTCTGTCTCATACTGGCTGATGTCGTCAATCACCAGCGTCTGCTCACACATGTCCGGCATCATGCCTTCATAATCCTTGAATCTGACTCCCTGTTTTGTGAGAGATTCCATCGCTTCGGGGCTTTTTCTCGGACGATACCGCTCCGGGTCTGCGCTGACCTCAAGCTCCTCAATGTTTCTGCTGTCTGCGTCAACTTTGAGATGAGGCAGAACATGCCTGCCTTCGTAGTCATCCCTGTGTGCAAACTCATAACCTGCGGACACCGATGTCATGCCGAGTTCTTTAAAAAGTTCCTGATAATGATGCGCCCGTGAGCCGCCCACAAAGAGCATGGCGCGTTTTCCCTCGGTTCTCGGTCTGACTTCTGCCAGAGCCTTTTCAACATCGGGCATTTCCTCGGCAATGACGGCTTCGACTTTATCAATCAACTCCTGCTCTCCGTAGTATTGAGCAATTTTTCTGAGCGATTTTGCCGTTGCCTCGGAGCCGATAAAGTTTACTTTTATCCAAGGAATGCCGAATTTTTTCTCCATCATCTCAGCTACATAGTTGATAGAACGATGGCACATGATGAGATTCATATCCGCAGTGTGCGCGTTGGCAAACCGGTCAATGCTCGAATTTCCGCTGAAAGTCGAAATCAGCGTGACTCCGCATTTATCAAATATGCGTTCAATCTCAAACGCGTCGCCGCCGATGTTGTATTCTCCCAGCAGGTTGATTTTGTACCGGAGCGTATGGAAGCTATCCATACGCTTACGCCATTGCCGATGTTGTATTCTCCCAGCAGGTTGATTTTGTACTTGCCTTCTTTCACCGTGTCGTCAAGTCCGATGACATGCTTGAAAATACCGTTGTTGGCGATGTGGTGTCCTGCCGATTGACTCACGCCCTTGTAGCCCTCGCAACTGAAAGCAAAGATGTTAATCCCCAGTTTTTCCTTCATTTCTCGCGCCACCGAATGCACATCATCGCCGATCAGCCCCACGGGACAGGTGGCAAAAATACCGATGGCTTTGGGCTTGAAGGTGTCATAAGCCTCCTGAATCGCCTGTTTCAGCTTTTTCTCGCCGCCGAAAACAATCTCCTGCTCCTGCATGTCCGTTGTGAAGCAATACGTCATGAAATTATGGTCATCAGGACTTTTAGGTTTGGTCTGGTTCCGCCGGGTGAGCCAACTGTAAAAGCCGCATCCCACAGGACCGTGCGTCAGATTTATGATGTCTCGCGTGGGACCCAGCACCACGCCTTTGCATCCCGCATAACAGCAGCCGCGCTGAGAGATAATCCCCGGAATGGTTCTCACATTCGCCTGAATTTCCTCGGCATCCCGGTCTTTTATCACGATCTGCTTGGAACGTCTCCGCGCCACCTTTGCCGGATATTTGCCTAATAACTCCTGCTTCATCTTTTCAGGCGGAATCAGCTCTGTTTCAACAACTGTTTTCTCTTCTTTTAACAAGGCTTCCATATTTCCCCTCCGGTTTATTGAGACATCACGCGTCGTCAAGTACGCGGTTGCCGTGTTCCCCTGTTCTGACGCTGACCGCATCCAATAAGGGCGTGACAAAGATGATGCCGTCGCCGGATTTTCCGGTGTGGTTCACTTTCATGATGGTTTTGACAGTCTTTTCCACCAATTTCTCAGGCACGGCAACAAACAGAATCCGTTTGGGAATCAGGCGGTTGCTCTGTCCCAACTGAGCAATGGCTTCCTCATAGCCTTTTTCCGCGCCTTTGAGCAGTTTCAGATCAATGATGCCCTTTCCTCTGCCCAGCGCATCCCTTGCCGTCATGGAAGATATGCCCGCATCAGCCAATGCCCGCTTGGTTTTGTTCATCATATTCATGCGGATAACCGCGATGACTTCTTTCATATCTTCACCTCTTCAATTTTTCCTCCTGCGCTCTCTTTCATGCCGGAACTGATGGTATAGACTTCCTCCACGGGAACAACAAAAATTTTCCCATCGCCGTAAGCGCCTTTTTCGCCGGTTCGAGCCGCCTTGATGATGGTCTTTATGACAAAATCCTTATCCTCATTCTTTACTACCGTGAGGAGCAATTCTTTGGGAATTTCATCATAGGTGACTTCGCCGATTTTTATGCCCCGCTGCTTGCCCCGCCCCACAACCGACATTTTCGTCACGCCCGGAAAACCGGCTTCCATCAGCGCGGTGAGTACATTGTCAACTTTTTCAGGTCTTACGATGGATCGTATCATTATCATAATCAGATTCTCCTTTAGACAAACTAAGTTTCTTTAAGAAACTTAGTTTGTTATTTAAGCTGCGAGTCCGTAACTGATTAACAGCGATTCTAATTCTTCTATGGCCAAAGGTTTGGGTATGACGTGCATTTCATTCTCCTCGATTTTCCGCGCAAGCGTTCTGTATTCATCTGCCTGCGGGTGTTTCGGGTCAAACTCGATCACCGTTTTTCTGTTGATTTCAGCTTTTTGAACCATGTTGTCTCGCGGAATAAAATGGATCATCTGAGTTCCCAATTTTTCCGCCAGCGCGAGGATCATCTCCTGTTCGTTATCCACTTTCCGGCTGTTGCAGATCAGACCGCCGAGCCGCACACCTCCGGCTTCCGCAAATTTGACGATGCCTTTGCAGATATTGTTCGCCGCGTACATCGCCATCATCTCGCCGGATACCACGATGTAGATTTCCTTTGCCTTGCCTTCCCGGATCGGCATGGCAAATCCGCCGCAGACCACGTCGCCGAGAACATCGTAAAAAGCGTAGTCTAACTTCTCGCTTTCAGCATACGCGCCCAACTGCTCCAGCATATTAATAGAGGTGATAATCCCGCGTCCTGCACAGCCCACGCCCGGCTCCGGTCCGCCGGATTCAACGCAAACGGTTCCTGAAAATCCTTTTTTCCGAATATCTTCAAGCTCCACATCTTCGCCTTCTTCACGAAGCGTATCCAAAACGGTGCGTTGGGCAAGTCCTCCCAGCAGAAGCCGGGTCGAATCTGCTTTGGGGTCGCATCCCACGACCATCACTTTGCGTCCCATCTCTGCCAGCCCCGCAACCGTGTTTTGGGTAGTGGTGGATTTGCCGATGCCGCCTTTTCCGTAAATCGCAATCTTTCTCATTTTTCTGTCCTTTCTTTTAGATATTTATTTCTCGCAAAGGCGCAAAGTACACAAAGGAACAAAGAGATATTATAAAAGCTTTTCTTTGCGACCTTTGCGTTCTTTGCGAGAGACTATTTTTTT
>DZCT01000659.1 GCA_022736535.1 Desulfatirhabdium butyrativorans
GACGGCGTAAATCTTGCCTCGCGTCTGGAAAGCGCGTGCAAACAGTATTTTTCCCCAATCCTGATCAGCGGGAGTACCAGAGAAAAACTCCGCGGAACCTACCGGATCCGAGAAGTTGACCGGATGATGATAAAAGGAAAAGCAAAGCCTGTCAGCATCTATGAAGTGATGGATTATTACAGCGAACAGACATTTCCGGGCTTATCCAAAGCAATCAGCCTGTTTGAAGACGGTTTGTCCCTATATCGGGAACGGAAATGGGAAAATGCAATTGAGGCGTTCAAAGGCGTTCTGACATTCAATAAAAATGACAGACTGTCGGTAATTTATATCAATCGTTGTGAATATATGATGAAAAATCCGCCTGATGATGAATGGGACGGCGTGTGGGTAATGAAAACTAAATAGCCGAAGGGGCGCGCTGGGGGTTTTTTATAATATCCTGATAACTGCGCCATCCCGAATGCAGTGAGAAACTGAGATTTCTCGCTACGCTCGAAATGACAAGGAAAAGACTCGAAATGACAAGGAAAATAATGCTTGAAAAATGCTCCCCCCTTTTTTAAAGTGAGGCAGGGAGGATTTCTGATTGATATAGGAGAACAAAAATGACGAATTTCCTTTCACTTGAAGACATTATGTTTGAACACGAAGCCCTCGGACTGGCGGAGGAACTGAAAGACATTGACCCGCCCTTTGCCGCGAGTGTCGCCTCTGACGAAGCCGCAGAAATCGGCAAAACCGTTTTTTTTCGGGCTGCCGCTGCCGGTGGGCGATGTGGGCGAAGTCAAAGCGCGGGTGCTTTCCTGTGAAAAAACCGAAAACGGCGCTTATGCCGTTACGCTTGAAATATTGGCATTGGACATCCGTTATATCAGCCTGCTGACCAAAATTCTGAAGCGGGAAAACATCGGCGAGGAGCGTCCGCTCTGGGGCATCGGACTCAAGCAGACAAACGGCGCGTATGCCAGCATCGTCAACTGCCCCGCCGGTGTGCTGAATGCGGAGCAGCTTGCCAAAATCGCGGAAATCACGAAAAACGGCGCGGGCGTGGCAAAACTCACCCATGCCCAGCGCGTCATCCTGCTGTTGAAACCCGCACAGTTGGATACGGTACATGCGGAACTGAAATCCGTAGGATTGAGAATCGGCGTTCTGCATCACGGCATCCGCAACATCAGAGCCTGCTGCGGCGCGCTCTGCAATCTCTCGCAGGGGCTTGACGGACTGAGTCTGGCATTGGAACTTGACAAAGCGATTTTCGGACGCGCCGCCAAATTCGATGTCAAAATCGCCATTTCCGACTGTTCCCGAAACTGTCTGGAATCTTTCTGCGTTGACATCGGGCTGCTCGGAAACAACGGGGCTTACGATGTCTATGTGGGCGGCATCAGCAGTTCGGTTCATTTCAAAGGCTTGAAACTTTTTACAGGAATATCTCGTGAAAAAATCATTCCGCTCATCGAGCGGATTTTGGAATGGTGCGAAAACACGGCGTTAGACGGTGAAAGATTGCATCAGACGCTGGAGCGTCTCGGTTTTTCAGAAGCGGAAAAGAGAAAAGAACCCCTTGCATCAGCCGCCGCGCTGTTTGACGGGATGGACATCGGCGATGATATGCGTTCCCGGCTTGAGCGCACGCTGGCGCGCAGCTTCGGGTTGGTGAAAATGAGGTCAGAGGTGAGGGGTGAGGGGGCAAGTTTTATCTCGTTCCCACGCTCCGCGTGGGAACGTCCGTCCGGAGTGCAAAAATTGCATTTTTTCAGTTCCGGCGGGGCAAAAATAAAATTTTTGCATTCCGGATGAATCACTTCCACGCTTAACTTAATGACATTGACGCTCCGCGTGGGAACGTCTGTCCGGAGTGCTGAAATGAGCGGAGCGACCGAATTTTATAAAATGGGTTAGCAC
>DZCT01000003.1:0-27020 GCA_022736535.1 Desulfatirhabdium butyrativorans
GGAACGCGCATCCACAAAGCCTCAAAGCATGTGACGGTGCCGTTGTAGGGAAAAGGATCAAGCGCGATGTCAATCTGATGATAGACAGCAAGATGTTCTTCAAGAGACGGCGTATGAGGCATCATTATGATCCGCTCGGACGGAACGCCGTTTTTCAGAAACATCTGCATATAGCGGTCCCGCGTGGAGGCATTTGCCAACTGTCGGCTTTTGAGCAAAAGCCGGGAGCCGGGAATCTGAATGAGAATTTTCGACCATAGTGCTGCTACTTTTTCTGTCACTTTGGTCAGGTTATTAAACGAGCCGAAAGTGATCTGACCGCTTTTCAAAACAGGCAAATCCTGTATTTCCGGCGCGGTCGGCGGCGGAAAATAGCAGAGAAAGCCGTCGGGCAGACGCATCAGTTTTTCGCTGGCATACTTGTCCGTCAAGCCTTCAGGATCTGCAACCGCGTCGGTGAGCCGATAGTCAATCGTGTCCAAGCCGGTCGTATCCGGGTAGCCGAGCCATGTCAACTGCACAGGCGCAGGTTTCCGGGCAAACACGAGCAGCCGGTTGTTCGCGGTGTGTCCCGCAAGATCAACAAGGATATCAATACGGTCTTTGCGAATCTGCTCCGCAACAGCGCCGTGGCTCTTTCCCAGCACGCTTTGCCAGCGGTCGGCAAGGTTTCTGATTTGCTCCGTCATGTTGTCCGAACGCTGCACGTCCGCGTAGCAGAAGATTTCTACCCGTGTTCGGTCATGCGCTCGGAGCAGCGATTCGATCACATAGGCGCAGGAATGTCTCCGAAAATCCGGCGAGACATAGCCCACACGAAGCCGTTTTTCGGGCATCCGGTCGTTAGTATGAGGCTGAATATCCTTTGCTAAAGCCTTTGCATGAATTTCATTCCATTTGCGATGTTCTTCATACAAGTATTCGGGGCTATGCTCCGAATCATATTCTAAAGTCAGCAGCATATTGCTGTGGGCTTTGTCATAGTCCGGCTTGATGTTCATCGCATGTTTATAGAAATTCGTAGCAGTCTTCAGATCGCCCTGCTCTTTGAAGACATTCCCCATGTTGTTATAGACTTCGGCGTTATTCGGATCAAGCTCCGTCATCTTTCGCAAACATGCAATCGCTTCATCTAACCTGCCCTGATCTTTCAGCGCAACGCCCATGTTGTTATAGGCTTCGGCATAGTTCGGCTTAATCTCCAGCGCCCTGCGGTAAGAGACAATCGCCTCGTTTAACCTGCCCTGATCGTTGAGCAGGTTGCCCATATTGTTGTGCGCTTCTGCATAATCCGGACGGATTTCCACAGCTTTGCGATAAGCTGCAATCGCTTCCTGAATTTTGCCCTGATCGTTCAACGCCACGCCCATGTTGTTGTAGAAAATCGCATTTTGAGGATTTAACCGAACGGCTTTCTGCATCAACTCAACCGCAAGTTCATGTTTGTCGGTCTGGTGCGCGATAAAACCGAGATAATGCAGCGCATCCGCATGATTTGGATTTGCTGCAAGAATTTCCTTATAGATTTTCTCGGCTTTCTCCAATCTCCCGTTCTGATGATCTTGAAGCGCTGTGTTCATTGCCGCGTCCATATTGAAAGACGGAGGTGCTGTATTTTGACTTTTGGCTATTGACTCTCGGCTCTCAGGACTTGTTTTTCTATCGTCTGATTTCAATTTTCGGGTTTTAGGATCGCCGCCCGAACACCATGTAATCCACATTTCCCGATAAGCTGATTCTACATTTTTGGCAAAACCGGCTTCATCGCACAAAGGCGAATTTTCCAGTCTGCCGCGCAGAGATGCCCGAAGTTCTCTAAGCTTTTGAATATCTCTCGCAAGATGAACCGCTTTGTCAACATAGTCCGACTCGGTTTCTGCGATCAATTCGGGTAGTCCGAGGTGAGTCAGAATGCTCGTTCCGACTCGTCCGACATGGCGGTTTCCGCGTAAACTCACAAAAGGAATGCCCATCCACAAAGCCTCAAAAGAAGTCGTTGTGCCGTTGTAGGGAAAGGGATCAAGAGCGATATCCGCCTGACGGTAGGATTCTAAATGCTCTTTCTGGGTCGGCGTGCGGGGCATCATAATAATACGCTCGGAAGGAATGCCGTTTTTCAAGAACATCTCTATATAAAGCTGACGAGTAGAATCATTCGCCAATTGACGGCTTTTGAGCAGGATACGGGAACCCGGAACCTGATGCAGAATCTGCGACCACACCGCTACCGTAGCCTCAGTGACTTTGGTAAGATTGTTGAACGAGACAAAAGTTATGTGACCGCTTTTCAGACAAGGCGGTTCTCCCGCCTCCGGCGTCACATAAAGGGGAGAATAGCAGTGAAAGCCATTCGGAAGCCGCATCAGCGTTTCACTCGCATAGGGGTCAGACTCGCCTTCGGGGTCGGCAATCGCATCGGTGAAGCGGTAGTCTATGGCGCGCATTCCGGTCGTATCCGGGTATCCGAGCCATGTCACCTGAACCGGCGCAGGCTTTCGGGCAAATACCAGCAGGCGGTTGTTTGCCGTGTGTCCGGCAAGGTCAACCAGAATGTCTATCTGATCTTTGCGGATTTGCTCTGCTATCGCGGCATCGCTTTTGCCGAGTGTGTTGTACCATCGGTCGGAAAGTTCTTTTGCCCGCTCAGTCATCTCGTCGGGTTTCTGCACCTCCGAATAACAGAATATCTCCACCTGATTTCTGTCATGCGAATGCAGGAGCGGTTCGAGAAAATACGCGCAGGAATGTTTCCGAAAATCCGGCGAGACATAGCCGATGCGAAGGCGTCTGTTCGGCATCCGGTCGTTTGTATGCGCTGAAATCTCATTTGACAAAGGCTTGGCATGGACGTCATCCCAGCGGCGGTGCTGTTCAAAAATAACTTCTGCCGAACTTTCCGAGCCGTATTGCATGGCAAAGAGCAGATTGCTGTGGGCTTTATAGTATGCCGGTTTCATCTCTATGGCTTTTCTGTAGCATTCTATAGCCTCGTTTAACTTACCGAGGTCTTTTATCGCATTCCCCATGTTATTGTAAACCTCGGCGTAGTCCGGGTTGATCTTCAAAGCTTCCTGATAGCAGGCAACCGCTTCTTCCACCCTTCCCTGATCTTTCAGAATGCCGCCCAGATTGTTGTAGGCTTCAGTGTAAGTCGGCTTGATCGCCAAAGCCTTGCGGCAGCATTCTTCTCCTTCTTCAAGTCTGCCCAGATCGTAGTAGGTAAGTCCCATGTTGTTGTAGGCTTCGGCATAGTTCGGAATGACTCGTATCGCGTCTTTATAACATTCAATGGTTTCTTCTAATTTGCCCAGATTCCGCATTGCCGCGCCCATGTTATTGTGGGCTTCAGCGTAGTTCGGGTTGATCTCCAAAGCTTTTCGATAAGCCGCGACAGATTCCTCGCTTTTGCCCTGTTCATTCAGCGCATTGCCCATGTTGTAGTAGGCTTCGACATTTCTCGGATTGACTCGCAGGGCTTCTTTGTAATATCGAATTGCCTCATCTGTTTTTCCATGATTTTTAAAGATGTTGCCCATGTTATTGTAAGTTTCGGGATGATTCGGATTGATTTCCAAAACCTTGCGATAGCACGCGAGACTTTCCTCTGTTTTGCCCTGCCCGTTTAAGGCGTTCCCCATATTGTAACAGGCTTCAATATACTTGGGGTTTATCTCCATCGCTTTTTTATAACACTGAATTGCATAGTCAGTTTTATTTTGACTTTTCAAGGCATTGCCCATGTTGTTATAAGCCTCGGCATAGTTCGGATTGATCTCAATGGCTTTTCTGTAACTGGCAATACTTTCCTCAGTTCGGTTCAGATTTTTCAGCGCAACGCCCATATTGTTATAAACTTCGGCGAAATTCGGGCTGATTTCAAGAACTTTACGATAAACAGAAACTGCTTCTTCCGACTTGTTCTGAGCCATGAGCGTGTTGCCCATGTTGTAGTACGCGCCGACAAAGTTCGGATCAATCGCTACCGCTTTTTGATAACAGGCAAGGGCTTCGTCCGATTTCCCCTGATTTTTCAGATTGGCAGCCATATTGTTATAACGAATTGCCTCAGCCGAATTTGAAGCTGTCGGCATTCTATGCGAAGGCTGGCTGATCTCACGAAAGGCAGACATCGGCGTATGAGAAATGGGGGATGAATGCTCTGAAACCTGCTGGACTGCTATCTCATGTTTGCCCGCGTTCACCCATTTCCGCCACATTTCCCGATAAGCTGTTTCCACAGCACGGGCAAACGCTTTGCCGTCGCACAATGAGGAATTGAGCATAAACTGCCGCATGGAGGAACGAAGTCCGGCAAGCTGAATCGGATTTCCCGCGAGCTGAACCGCTCTGGCAATATAAGCTTCTTCAGTCTCGGTAATCAGTTCCTTCATGCCGATCTGCGTCAGAATGCTTGCGCCGACACGCTCCACATGACGTTTTCCGCACAGCGTCACAACCGGAACGCCCATCCACAAGGCTTCGCAGGTTGTTGTTGTACCGTTGTAGGGGAAGGAGTCAAGCGCAATATCTATCTTATCATACAAAGCTAAATGTCCTTCTTTGGAAGGAATACGGGCAAACATCGCAATCCGCTCTTTCGGAATACCGTTTGCCGAAAACATCTCATAGTAATATCCCCGCGTCGTTGCATCTGCCAACTGCCTGTTTTTAAGCAGCATTCGAGAACGAGGAACGCGATGCAGAATCTGCGCCCAGACCTTGACAACTTCCTCCGTTACTTTTGTCAGATTATTAAAGGAACCGAAAGTGATCTGATTGATTTTCTTAGACGGCAGCGATCCCACTGCCGGCGCGGTGGCAGGCGGCGTGTAGCAAAGAAAGCCTTTGGGCAGCCGCAGCAATGTCTCAGTGAAATACTGCTCTGTTCTGCCTTCAGGATCGGCAATTGCATCGGTGAAACGGTAGTCCATGACGCTCATGCCGCTGGTGTCCGGGTATCCGAGCCATGTCACCTGTACGGGCGCAGGCTTGCGGGCAAAGACAAGCAGCCGGTTGTTCGCGGTGTGTCCGGCAAGATCAACCAGAATATCAATGCTATCTTCCCTGATTTGTCTCGCGATTTCCGCCTCGTTTTTTCCTACGGTGTCATACCAATGATCGGAAAGCGATTTAAGCTGCACCGTCGCCTGATCGGGCTTGTCAACTTCAGCATAACAAAAGACTTCTACCTTCTGTTTGTCATGCTCCCGGAGCAGCGATTCTAAAAAGTAGGCGCAGGAATGTACCCGGAAATCAGGAGAGACATAGCCCACACGAAGCCGTCTTTCAAGGTTTCTGTCATTAGAATGTGTCAAAATTTCAGCAGCCAAGGGTTTAGCATGGTTTTGATCCCAGAGACAGTGCTGTTCAAAAATATACTCAGGGCGATGCGTTGAGCGATACTGAAAGGAAAAGAGCAGATTGCTGTGCGCCTGATGGTAGTCCGGCTTGATTTCCATCGCTTTTCGATAGTATTCCGAAGCTTCATTCAATTTGCCCTGATCTTTGAAAGCATTTGCCATGTTGTTACAGGCTTCAAAATTCTTGGGATTCAAACTCAGTGCTTTGTGATACGCATCAACGGCTTCCTGTGTTCTGCCCTGGTTGTTCAGGGCATTGCCCATATTATAGTAGGTATCCGCATAGTCCGGCTTGATCTCCGCCGCTCTCCGGTAGCACGCAATCGCTTCATCTATCTTATCCTGTTTATGCAGGGAATTTCCCAAGTTATTATGCGCCTCAGCATAGTCCGGTTTGAGTTCCAATGACTTATGATAGCACTCAATGGATTCCCCGATTTTGCCCTGATTATAGAACATCAGTCCCATATTGTTATAGACTTCGGCATAGTTCGGATTCAGTTCCAATGCCTTTTTATAACATAGAACGGCTTCGTCCGAGTTGCCTTTTTCATTCAGGGCATTACCCAAATTGTTATACACATCGGCGTAACTCGGATTCAGTTCTAACACCTTGCGATAAGCTGCGATCATCTCATCTGCTTCGCCGCAGCCCAACAGTGCATTTCCGAGATTGTAGTAAGCTTCGACATAGTTTGAATTGAGTTCTGCGGCTTTGCGATAACTTTCAATCGCCTCTTTTTTTCTTCCCAGATGATTCAATGCCGCGCCGATGTTATTGCGGTAAATCGCATTTTGCGGATCAATTTCTATGGCTTTGCCGATCAGATTCACAGCCTCGGCGTTTTTGCCGGTCTGGTGGGCAATGATACCAAGATAATGTAAAGCCTCAGCGTTCATAGGTTCGGCTTCGATGACTCTTCTATAAACTTCTTCAGCCTTATCAATCTCTCCGGCTTTATGAAGCTGAATCGCCGTCTGTAAAGGAATCGGAGATTCTTTATCCTGAGTAGTTTTTCGAGCGCCGAGAGAAATCTGGTTCGCAATTTCTGATTTCAGATTCCGCCCCGAACACCAAGCTGTCCACATTTCCCGATATGCGGCTTCAACAGATTTGGCGAAAAGCATCGGATTGCACAAAGGCGAATTCAGCATCCGCTGTCGGATTGAGGCTCGAAGCATTTTGAGATGTTCAATATTTCCGGCTAATTTAACTGCATTGCTGATGTAGTCAGATTCAGTTTCCGCGATACATTCTATCAGTCCGATTCGGGTCAGAATGCTTGCGGTAACACGTGAGACATGGCGTTTTCCGCAGAGTGTCATCACAGGAACGCCCATCCACAAGGCTTCGCATGAAGTAGTTGTACCGTTGTAAGGAAAAGGATCAAGTCCGATGTCAACCTGATGATACACGGCAAGATGTTCCGCCTGGGAGGGCGTGCGGGGAATCATCGTAACGCGTTCAGGCGGAATCCCGTTCTTTGAGAATAAGCCATAGTACCGCTGCCGCGTAGATTCGTCAATGAGTTGTCGGCTCTTGAGCAGCAGACGTGAACCGGAAACGCTTAGTAAAATACGGGACCAGGCAACAATGACTTCTTCGTTTATTTTTGTCAGATTGTTGAATGAGCCGAAAGTAATGTGACTGTTTTTCAGAAAAGGCAGTTCTGAGACTTCCGGAGTCTGGAACAACGGCGAATAACAGAGAAAACCGTTGGGCAGCCGCATCAGCGTTTCGGTAAAGTGCTTGTCCGACATGCCTTCAGGGTCGGCAACCGAGTCAGTGAGGCGGTAGTCTATGGTAGTCATTCCTGTGGTGTCGGGATAGCCCAGCCAGCTTATCTGAATCGGCGCGGGCTTGCGGGCAAAAACTAACAGCCGGTTGTTCGCGGTGTGTCCGGCAAGATCAAGGAGTATATCAATACGGTCGTTGCAGATTTGCGCCGCTATTTCCTCATCGCTTTTTCCGATGGTGTCGTACCAGTGATCGGAAAGCTGGCGGAACCTTGCGGTGACAGGATCGGCATTCTGTACTTCCGCGTAACAGAAAATTTCTACCTGACTTTTATCATGCGCTCTGAACAGCGGTTCGAGAAAGTAGGCGCACGAGTGACCGCGAAAATCCGGCGAAAAATAGCCCACACGAAGACGCTTTTCAGGTATGCGTTCATTGACATGATCTTTAATCGCCGAAGCCAAGGGCGCGGCGTGTTTTGCATTCCATAAGAGATGCTGTTCAAAGAGCCATTCCGGCGAATGCCCGGAACCGTACTGCAAGGTAAACAAAAGATTGCTGTGCGCCTGATTGTAGTCCGGCTTCATCTCCACTGCTTTTGTGTAGTATTCCGCCGCTTCCCGCAGCCTGCCCTGATCGTTCATGGCATAGCCCATGTTGTTATGGGCTTCTGCGTAGTTTTCCTTATGCAGCATGGCTTTGCTGTAACAGTCAATGGCTTCTCCGGCTCTGCCCTGATTGTTCATTGCAATACCGAGGTTGTTGTAGGCTTCGGCGTGCTTGGGATTAATTTCAATCGCCTTTTGGTAGCATTCAACGGATTCCTCCGACTTGCCCATAAACTTATAGACAACGCCCATGTTGTTATAAGCTTCGGCATAGTTGGGGTTGATTTTGACTGCCTTTTTATAGTAGTCAACCGATTCATCCAATCGGTTCAGTATTTTCACCGCTCCGCCCATGTTGTAATAGGCTTCGGCGTAGTTCGGATTGATTTCAATCGCCTTTTGGTAAGCGGCGAGCGATTCTTCTATCCTGCCGCCGGTTTTCAGCGCATTTCCCATGTTGTTGTAAGCTTCGGCATAGTTCGGATTGATTTCAACCGAGCGTTTATAACACGCGACGGCTTCATCTGTCTTACCCAGGTGCTTGAGCGCATTTCCCAAATTGCTGTAAGCTTCAGGATAGTTCGGATTGATTTCAATCGCTTTTTTGTATGAGACAATTGCCTCATCCACCCTTCCGCAGTTTTTGAGCGCTGCGCCGATATTACTGTGGTAGAGCGGATTTTGCGGATTTATCTGAATGGCTCTGCTGATAAGCGATACCGCTTCATCATTTTTGCCGGTCTGATGAGCTATCACGCCGAGCAGATGCAGAGCGTCCGGCTGGTTTGGATCAACTTGGAGGACTTTATTATAGACTTCTTTTGCCTTATCAAATTCCCCTGCCTGATGAAGCTGAACACCTTGATTCAATTCTTTTTCAATATTGACTTGGAAATTGGGAATCCGCGTTTCTAATTTGAGTTTTCCATTTTTTGAATTGAATTTCCGCCACATTTCGCGATAAGCGGCTTCAACGGATTGTGCAAAAGCTGAGGTATTGCACAGGGGAGACATCTGCATCTGACCACGCAGCGATGCCCGAAGAACGACAAGTCGTCCCGCGTCAGCGGCGAGTTTGACCGCTTTGGCAATGTAGTCTGACTCAGTATCAGCGATCAGGTCTGTAAGCCCGATTCGGGTGAGAAGACTCGCGCCGACACGAGAGACATGGCGGTCTCCGCGCAGCGTCACCACCGGAACGCCCATCCACAAAGCCTCGCAAGTCGTTGTCGCGCCGTTATACGGGAAAGGATCAAGTCCTATGTCTATCTGATGATATGAGGCAAGATGTTCGTCTCTGGACGGAAAGCGGGGCATGAGCCGGATTCGCTCAGGAGTAATGCCGTATTTTCCGAACAGTTCAAGATAGCGCTGCCGTGTTGACTCATCTGCCAACTGGCGGCTTTTGAGTAAAATCCGGGAGCGGGGAACCTGCTGTAAAATTTGCGACCATACAGATACCGTATGCTCAGTGATTTTACTCAGGTTGTTAAATGATCCGAATGTCGGATGATGCGTTTTCAGCATGGGCAGTTCGGCGATTTCAGGACACTGATAAAGAGGCGAATAGCACAGAAAGCCGTCAGACAGACGTACTAATTTTTCACGGACATAGTTTTCCGACATGCCTTCGGGATCCGCAACCGCATCGGTAAAGCGATAATCCATGACCGCCATGCCGGTCGTATCAGGGTATCCGAGCCATGTCACCTGTATGGGTGCAGGTTTTCGGGCAAACACAAGGAGACGATTCTTTGCGAAATGTCCGGCAAGGTCCACCAAAATGTCAATTTTATCTCTGCGGATTTGCGCCGCAACTTCTGCTGAAGTCTTGCCCACCGTGCTGTACCAATGGTCGGAAAGTCGGCGTATCTGTTCGGTAACATCATCCGGCATAAGCACTTCCGCGTAGCAGAAAATTTCTACCAGCGTTCTGTCATGCCCTCTGAACAGCGGTTCTATGAAATAGGCGCATGAATGACGAGAGAAGTCGGGAGAGACATAACCGATGCGGAGCCGTCTTTCCGTGTTCGGATCATTGTCAAAAGGGAGAATCTCTTTTTCTAAGGGCTTGGCGTGAATTTCATCCCATTTGCAATGCAGCGCATATAACTCATCACGAGGCATGGGCGGTGAGTAATAGTGTAAGATATTCAGGAAATTGCTGTGCGCTTTTGCATAGCTCGGTCGAATTTCTATGGCTTTTTTATAACAGGCGATTGCCTCATCTAAAAGTCCCGGCTCTTTCAGTGCATTTCCCATGTTGTTATAGGCTTCGGGAAAATTCGGATTGATCTCCAGGGCTTTTCGATAGCAGACAAGAGATTCTTCAATTTTTCCCTGATCTTGCAGCGCGATTCCCAGATTGTTGTAGGCAATGGCATATTCCGGCTTCAGTTCTACGGCTTTTCTGTACGCGGCAATTGCCTCATCAATTCTGCCCTGCTCTTTCCGTACATTTCCGATTTCATTATAAATTTCTGGAAAATTCGGATTAATTTCCAAAGCTTTCCGATAACACGCGGCGGCTTCATCGAATTTTCCCTGATCTTTCAGTACCACGCCCATGTTATGGTAGGATTCGAGAAAGTCGGATTTTATCTCCACAGCCTTTTTGTAGTAGGCAATTGCCTCATCTAAGCTGCCTTTTTCCTTGCAGGCGTTGCCCATGTTGTTGTAGTATATCTCACTTTGCGGTCTGATGCGGATGGCTTTGCCAATGAGATTTACGGCTCGGTCGTAATCTCCGTGCTGAGAAGCAATAACGCCGAGCAAATGCAGGGCGTCCGCATGATTCGGTTCTAAGGATAGGATTTTCTGATAAAGCTTTTCGGCTTTGTCAAATTCTCCGCTCTGATGATGTTGCACAGCTTCTTTTAACGCCGCTTCAATATTGAATTGGAAATTGCCTTGGAAATTCCTAGTCACCGCAGAAATACCCATGTCTGAGTTAAACTTTGCGGCTTCTAATTTGAGATTTCCGCGTTCACACCAATTTGTCCACATCTTCCGATAGACAGATTCAACTGCACGCGCAAAACCTTCGGCGTCGCATAAAGGAGACTGCTGTATTTTGTCTCGCAGAGAAGCGCGAAGTTCAGTAAGCTGATGCCTGTTTCCGGCAAGATAAATCGCTTTTGAGATATAGTCATTCTCGTTTGCCGAAATAAACTCTGTCAATCCCAAGCGTGTCAGAATACTCGCTCCGACACGCGCCACATGCCGATTTCCGCATAAAACAATGACCGGAACGCCCATCCACAAAGCTTCAAATGTAGTTGTGGTTCCGTTGTACGGAAAAGGATCGAGACCAACATCTATCCGATTATAAAGCGAAAGATGTTCTTCACGAGACATAACGCGGGGCGATATGATGACTCGCTCGGAAGCAATGCCGTTTTCCGAGAACAGATTAAGATAACGAGACAAAGTTGAGTGATCCGATGCCTGTCTGCTTTTGAGGAAAAGGCGGGAACGCGGCGTTTGCTGCAAAATTTTCGCCCATAGTGTGACGACTTTTTCGCTCACTTTACTCAGGTTGTTGAAAGAGCCGAAGGTAATATAACCGGCTTTCAAGAACGGCGGTTCCGCTGTCGGCGGCGCATCGTAAATCGGAGAATAGCAATGAAAGCCCTTTGGCAGACGTACAAGGGTTTCACTGGCGTATCTGTCCGCATCGCCTTCAGGGTCGGCAACGGTGTCAGTCAAACGGTAGTCTATCGCCTCCAAACCTGTAGTATCAGGATAGCCGAGCCATGTTACCTGTATCGGCGCAGGTTTGCAGGCAAAAACTAAGAGGCGATTGTTCTCGGTATGTCCGGCAAGGTCAACGAGAATATCAATGCCGTCATTGCGGATTTGCGCTACGAGCGCATCGTGCCGTTTGCCGACAGTGCTGTACCAACGGTCCGAAAGCTGTCTGATGCGTTCCGTGATATCATCGGGTCGTTGTACTTCCGAATAACAGAATATCTCTACCTGTGTTCTGTCATGGGCTTTGAGCAAAGGCTCTAAAAAATAAGCGCAGGAATGCCTCCGAAAGTCAGGGGAGACATATCCGATCCGAAGCCGTTTTACGGGGTTCCGCTCATTGGTATGAGGCAGAATCTCTTTTATCATGGCTTTTGCATGAGCTTTGTCCCATTCGCGGTGCTGCTCAAACATCCATTCAGGCGAGTAATCGGGACTGTGTTGTAGAGTAAAAAGCATGTTGCTGTGCGCCTGATGGTACGAAGGCTTGATAGCTAAGGCTTTTTTGTAGCATTCAACCGCCTCTTTTACTTTACCCTGATCGTTCAGCGCAACGCCCATATTGCTGAAAGCTTCGGCAAAATTCGGTTTGATTTCTACTGCTTTGTGATAGTACGAGATGGCTTCTTCAGCTTTGGAAAGGTCTCTGAACGCGTTCCCCATGTTGTTATAGACTTCGGCAAAATTCGGATTTATTTCTATGGCTTTTCGATACGCAGCCAATGCCTCATCCATTCTGCCTTGAGCCTTCAGAACATTTCCCATGCTGATATATGCGTCGGCGTAGTTCGGATTGATCTCCAATGCCTTCCGATAAAACGTCATTGCTTCGTCAAATCTGCCCTGTCCTTTCAGCACAAGACCGATATGATTGTAGGCTTCCGCATAATTCGGATGAATGCTCAAAAGCTTTTGGTAGTATGAAACAGCTTCATCTGTCTTGCCCTGATCGTTCAGCGCCATTCCCATGTTGATGTAGGCTTCATCATAGTTCGGATTGAATGCGATGGCTTTTGTGTAGCAGTCAATCGCCTCGTCTAACTTTCCCTTCTCTTTCAGCGTAACGCCCAAATTATTGTAATACGTTCCGTTTTGAGGGCTTATCTGAATCGCCTTCTGAATGAGTTCTATCGCTGCCTCGTGTTTTCCTCTCTGATGAGAAACAACGCCGAATAAATGTAAGGCATCCGGCTGATTCGGGTGTTGTTCGAGAACTTTTTGATAGAGTTTTTCGGCTTCGTCAAGTTGTCCGACTTTATGATGTTCCACAGCAGTGCGAAGCAGATGCTCAATATTAAGCGGTGCAGAAACCTTGACAGCCGGAGATTCTTTAACTTCGGCAACCGAGATCGGCTCAATCGCCGGAATTTTGACTTCAGAAACCGGAGTCGGTGTCTGAAAACCCGGAACCTCGAAAAGCCGCACATTAAATTCAGGAACGGGCGGCAATTCAGGCTTCGGAGTCTCGAATGTCTCATTCGGAACTTTAAACTCGAAACTCAGAACTTTAAACTCGGAAACCGGCGGTAGTTCGGGCTTCGGCTCAAGCTGCGGAACACTGAACTCAAAATTCGGAACTTTAAACTCAGTAACCGGCTGAGGAATATCTAATATCTCATTCGGAACTTTAAACTCAAAACTCGGAACTTTAAACTCAGGAGCAGGCTGCGGTTCAGGCTTCGGAGTCTCGAATATCTCATTCGGAACTTTAAACTCGGAAACCGGCGGTAGTTCGGGCTTCGGCTCAGGCTGCGGAACACTGAACTCAAAACTCGGAACTTTAAACTCAGTAACCGGCTGAGGAATATCTAATATCTCATTCGGAACTTTAAACTCAAAACTCGGAAACTTAATTTCGGCAACTTCAAGTTTCGCCCCGCACCACTTCTTCCACATCTCGCGATACGCAGCTTCAATTGACTCTGCAAACACTTTAGCATTACACAAAGAAGAACCCATCATACGCTGACGTAGCGTGCCTCGAAGTCCTCTAAGCTGTTCCAAATCTCCGGCAAGCCAAATCGCCCGATCAATGTAGTTCTCTTCGTTTTCTGCGATGAGTCCTATCAGCCCGAGCCGCTTCACAATGCTCGCTCCGACGCGTGAAACATGCCGGTCGCCGCATATCGTCAAGACCGGAACGCCCATCCACAAGGCTTCAAAGGTAGTCGTAGTTCCATTATAGGGAAAAGGATCAAGGGCAATATCCACCTGATTATACATATCAAGATGATCGTTTCTGCCCGGGGTGTGAGGCATCATGGCAACGCGCTCCGAAGGAATACCGTATCTTGCAAACAACTCATGGTAAAGCTTCTGCGTAGAATCATCTGCCAGCCGCCGGTTTTTGAGCAGAAATTTTGACCCCGGAATATAGTGCATGATCTTTGCCCATACGGCTATTACCGGCTCACTTACTTTTGCCAGATTGTTAAATGAAGCAAAAGTAATATAATTATTTTTTAATACAGGAAGTTCTCCGACATCCGGCGATTTGTAAAGCGGAGAATAGCAGAGAAAACCGTGAGGCAGACGCATCAGCGTTTCACTCGCGTATTTGTCTGTCTCGCCTTCAGGATCAGCCATCGCGTCAGTAAGACGATAATCTATGGCGCTCAGTCCGGTCGTATCCGGATAGCCAAGCCATGTCACCTGTATGGGCGCAGGTTTTCGGGCAAAGACTAAAAGCCGGTTGTTCGCGGTGTGTCCGGCAAGGTCAACTAAAATGTCAATGCCGTCTTCCCGAATCTGATTTGCAACATCATCGGGACTCTTCCCCGATGTCTCATACCAATGCTCGGCAAGTTCTTTGATTCGAGTCGTCACATCGTCCGGTTTCGGCACTTCGGAATAGCAGAAAATTTCCACCTGATTTTTGTCATGGCCTCGGAGCAGCGGCTCAATGAAGTAGGCGCAGGAATGACTCCGAAAATCAGGCGAGACATAACCGATCCGAAGCCGTCTTTCGGGCGTCGGATCATTCGTATGAGCTAAGACTTTTTCAGCCAGCGGTTTTGCATAAACCTCGTCCCACTTGCGATGCTGTTCAAACAGCCAGTCAGGCGTATGTCCGCCGCCGTAGTGCAGTGTAAAGAGGTAGTTGCTGTGCGCCTGATGGTAGTCCGGTCTGAGTTCCATCGCCGCCCGGTAGCTGGCAATCGCCTCATCAATTCTACCCTGATTTTTCAGTACATTGCCCATATTGACGTAAGCTTCGGCGTACTCCGGTTTCAGCTCCAATGCTTTCCGATAACAGGCAATTGCCTCGTCTGCCTTTCCGATGTCTCCCAAGGCGTTTCCCAAATTATAATACGCGCCCGTCCCTTTGGGTTCGAGTTCCAAAGCCTTGCGATAGCATTCGACAGCTTCATCAAATTTTCCCTGTTCTTTCAAGGCAATACCGAGACTGTTGTGGGCTTCGGCGTAGTTTGGTTTGATCTCTATGGATTTGCGGTAGGAAACAATCGCTTCTTCCAAATTCCCCTTGTTTTTGAGCGTGTTGCCCATATTGTGACAGGCTTCGGCATAATCGGGACGGATTTCAAAAGCTTTACGGTAGCACTCAATCGCCTCATCTAACTTTCCCTGTTCCTCCAAAGCTGCGCCCATGTTGTTGTATGCTTCGGGATATTCGGAGCGGATTTCCAAAGCCTTGCGGTAGTAATCAACCGCCTGTTCTCTGTCGCCTTTAAACTTCATGGCATTGCCCAGATTGATGTATGCCTCCACATAATCCGGTTTTATTTCAATGACCTTTCGATAACAGATGATTGCCTCATCCAACTCGCCTTTTGCTTTCAGCGCGATGCCCATGCTGTTATAAACTTCCGGGTAGTCCGGCTTGAGTTCCAGCATTTTACGGTAGCAGGCAATCAGTTCGTCGGTTCTGCCCTGTTCTTTCAAAATCATCGAGAGATTGATATAGGCTTCCATGTAGTCCGGTTTGATCTCTGCGGCGGTGCGGTATGCAAATAAGGCTTCTTCGATTTTTCCGTTTTCTTTCAATGCAATGCCCATGTTATTGTAGTAAAACGGATTTCGGGAATTTATCGAAATGGCTTTACGGATCAGTTCTACCGCAGGACCGTGCTGACCCCGCTGATGCGTGCTGACGCCGAGCAAATGCAACGCGTCAGGATGATTCGGATTCACGGCAAGGACTTTCCTATAAATCTCCTCTGCTTTATCTAACTGTCCGCCCTGATGAAGTTGGACAGCCGCGCGCAGATCATTGTCAAATTCAGAAGCAGCAGGCGCGGGCGGAGAGGGGGGAGGGGCAAACGGCACGGGCTTCGGAAATTCGGCATTCGGAACTTGGAATATCGGACTTGTCGGCGTTGCCGGGAGTTCAAAAGTTGACTTTTGAGCATTAAATTCATTCCTCGGCGGTTGGAATAGAATTCCTTTTTCTCTTTTTTCGCACCACGCCGCCCATATCTCGCGATAAGCAGATTCCACAGCGCGGGCAAAAGCATGGGCATCACACAAAGAAGAATGCTGCATCTGACCGCGCAGACCGGCTCTGAGACTGCTCAGACGATAAATATCTCCTGCAAGCTGCACAGCTTTAATGATGTAGTCTGTCTCATCCGAAGCAATTAACTCACTCAGACCGATTCGGGTCAGAATGCTTGTCCCGACACGCGCTCTGTGCCGATCTCCGCATAAGGTAATCACCGGAACGCCCATCCACAAAGCCTCGCAGGTAGTTGTAGTGCCATTGTACGGAAAGGGGTCAAGAGCAATATCCACCTGATGATACAGGGCAAGATGTTCTTTTTTATCCGGAATTCGGGATTGCATGATAAGCCGTTCAGAAGGAATATTATTCTTTGCAAACCACTCGACATACTTCTGCCGCATGGACGCGTTCACAAATTGTCTGCTTTTGAGCAAAAGCACCGAACCCGGAACCTGATGCAAAATCTGAGACCATACTCGGACGACGCTTTCATTTACTTTGATAATATTGTTGAAAGAGCCGAATGTGATATGATTTTTGTTCAAAAATGGCAGTGATGCTGTATCCGGAGCCGCAGCTGGCGGGGTGTAGCACAGGAATCCGTTTGGCAGACGAATCAGCCTTTCGGTAAAATATTTGTCTGTAACGCCTTCGGAATCGGCGACCGCATCGGTGAAACGATAGTCCATAACCGCCATACCGCTGGTATCAGGGTATCCGAGCCAGCTTAGTTGAACAGGGGCAGGCTTCCGGGCAAACACTAAGAGACGGTTCTTTGCTGTGTGTCCGGCAAGATCAATGAGAATATCAACGCGGTCGTTGCGGATTTGTTCGGCAACCTGATCGTGACTCTGATCTACCGTGCTGTACCAGTGATCCGAAAGCCGCCGAATCTGCTCGGTCATTTCATCGGAATGCTGGACTTCGGCATAGCAGAAAATTTCTACCTGTGTTCTGTCATGGGCTTTCAGCAGCGGCTCCAGAAAGTAGGCGCAGGAGTGATTACGGAAGTCGGGTGAGACATATCCGATACGAAGCCGTCTGTCAGGAGAAGGATCATTGACATGCGGCAGAATTTTTGCCAGCAGCGGCTTTCCGTACATTTCATCCCACTTGAGATGTTCTTTGAATACTACTTCGCGAGACCGTTCCGAACCGTACTGCAAAGTAAGGAGCAGATTAGAATAAGCCTCGACATATTCCGGCTGAAGCGACAAAACCTTGCGATAGCATCCTATGGCTTCGTCCATCATTCCCTGTTTGCTCATCGCGCTGCCCAAATTGTGGTAGTAAATCGCATTATAGGGATTGATCTGAATGGCTTTGCGGATTTCATTGATGGCAATATCATGCTGGTCAATCTGAAAGGCAATAACGCCGTGTAAATGCAGCGCATCAGGATGATTCGGATTGTAGGAAAGGATTTTCCGATAGATTTCTTCGGCTTTGGACAGTTCTCCGCTTTCGTGATACTTCAGCGCGTCCTGAAATTCTTTGTTCATATCGAACTCAGGCGGCGGCGCTGGAATCGCAGGACGCGGCATATCCGCGGCTGAAATCTGAAACTCAGTGTAGTCATACTTTTTAGAAAAGACCCGGTTTCTGTCTTCACGGGAACACCATTTCTCCCACATCTTCTGATACGCGGCTTCAACCGACTGTGCAAAAGCCTTGGCATTACACAGCGGAGAATTCAGCATCTTCTGGCGCAGCGAAGTGCGGAGTCCGGCGAGTTGATTAATATCTCCGGCAAGCCATACAGCTCTGGCGATGTAGTCTTCCTCATCTTTGGCGATCAGTCCGGTTAATCCGAAATGTGTCAGAATGCTTGTTCCGACGCGTGAGACATGACGGTCCCCGCGAAGCGTGATAAAAGGAACGCCCATCCACAATGCCTCAAAAGAAGTCGTTGTGCCGTTGTAGGGAAAAGGATCAAGTGCAACATCCACCTGAGTGTAAACATCAAGATGCGCCTCCTGCGTGGGCGTGCGGGGCATCGTCACAATACGCTCGGCAGGAATGCCGTTTTTCAAAAACATCTCTAAATAGCGTTCTTTAGTTGACTCGTTTGCCAATTGTCTGCTTTTAAGCAGCAGACGGGAACGGGGAACCTGATGCAGAATCTGTGACCATACTTTTACTACTTTTTCAGTCGTTTTGGTCAGATTGTTGAAAGAACCGAAAGTGATATAATGATTTTTGTAAATCGGCAGGGAAGAGACCGCCGGGGTCCGCGCCGGCGGCTCATAGCAGAGAAATCCGGGCAGCCGGACC
Organism: Desulfatirhabdium butyrativorans; assembly: GCA_022736535.1. GTDB lineage: Bacteria > Desulfobacterota > Desulfobacteria > Desulfobacterales > JAIFKL01 > JAIFKL01. The sequence continues at coordinate 18,193 of DZCT01000003.1, forward strand.
AGCGTTTCACTCGCGTATTTGTCGGTCAGTCCCGGCGGATCCGCGACCGCATCGGTGAATCGGTAGTCCATGACATCCATGCCGGTGGTATCCGGGTACCCGAGCCACGTCACCTGAATCGGCGCAGGTTTCCGGGCAAAGACTATCAGCCGGTTCTTTGCGGTGTGTCCGGCAAGATCAACGAGAATATCAATGCGGTCATTGCGAATCTGCTCGGCAATAACTTCATGACTCTTTTTTGTTGAGTCAAACCAATGGTCGGCAATGCTTCTGATGCGTTGCGTGATCTCATCTCCCCGCTGTACGTCCGAGTAACAGAAGATTTCTACTTTTGTCTTATCATGCGCGGCAAGAAGCGGCTGTATGAAGTAGGCGCAGGAATGACTCCGAAAATCAGGAGAGACATACCCGATGCGGAGACGCCTGCCGGGCGCGGGATCATTGAGATGAATCCGTATTTCTTTTTCTAAGGGCTTCGCCTGAATTTCGTTCCACTTCCGATGCTGGTCAAATAGCCATTCGGCACTGTGATCTGAAGTATATTGCAGCGAGAACAGTAAATTGCTATGGGCAACCGCATTGTTCGGTTCTATTTCCAGTACCTTGTGATAGCAGACAACTGCTTCTTCAGGGTTGCCGTGGTTTCGCAGTGCAACGCCCATATTATTGTAGGCTTCGGCGCAGTTCGGCTTGATTTCAAGAATTTTCCGATAGCAGTCAAGCGATTCAGCAGTTCTGCCTTTGTTATTCAACTCAATGCCCAGTTCATTGTAGGCTTCGATATAGTCCGGTCTGATTTCCGAGGCTTTGCGATATGCGGCGATGGCTTCTGCGGTTCTGCCCAGATCAACCAGCGCCATGCCCATATTATAATAGGCTTCAGCGTAGTTCGGATTGACTTCTATGGCTTTGCGGAAAGATGCGGCGGCTTCTTCGGCTCGGCGCATTTCATTCAGCACTACGCCCATGTTATAATGGGCTTCGACATAGTTCGGATTCAGTTCTATTGCTTTTCGATAATAGGCAAGCGATTCTTCGGGCTTGCCCAAATCTTTCAGCGCGCTTCCGGTGTTGTTATACGCTTCGGTGTAATCCGGTTTGATTTCAAATGCTTTTTTATAGCAGACAACCGCATCCTCAAACTTGCGTTGAGAGATAAAGACATTGCCTTTGTTGTAGTAATACATAGGATTTTGCGGAAAAATCCGAATTGCATTGTCAATAAGTTCAAGCGCATATTCGCAATTGTTCTTATTGTGTGCGATAACTCCCAGCAGATGGAACGCATCCGAATGATCCGGTTTGACTTCAAGGATTTTTCGGTAAAGCAGTTCTGCTTCGCTTGCCTGTCCCTTCTGATGACATTGTATGGCAGCCATAAATATCTGATTAATATCAAAAGAGGTTTCCGGATTCGGCGTCTGTACGCTCTGAACCGGCATACTTTGGTTAGTTTTACTTGTTTTTTTCTTTTTTTTACTCATAAGGTTCAAAAGTGATTCAGTGTTAAGTTGTTAATAGCAGAGTAGATGCACGCCGCCGGCGTGTCCCTACAACAACAAGGGCAACCACAGAAGGTTGCCCCTACAATTTAGCTTATGAAGCGGTGGAATTTCTCGCAAAGGCGCAAAGGTCGCAAAGATTTAAAAATCGTCTCAGATATTTTCAGCAGATCGAAAAGCTTTGGACAGCGATGTTAAAGCCCCGTAGGAGCGGCATATTTGTAGCTATTTCAGAAATTTTTCGATCTGCTGATTTTCAAATCTTCTTTGCGGACTTTGCGCTTTTGCGAGAACTTTAATGCTCATTCAATGCCTCGCGCAGAAAGAAGTCAAGGGTCTGTTCTACCGACTGCTCAAGTCCTACTGTCGGCGTCCAGTTTACGAAACGCCGGGCATTCCGAATGCTCGGTTTCCGATGCTGAACATCCTGATAGCCGTCTCCGTAGTACGAGCGGCTTTCGACTTCCCGAAAGCCCGCAAAGGGCGGGAATTTTGACCGTAGCGGATGCTGCTCGAATTTTGCTGTCAGAATCTGCGCCAGTTCCCGAATACTCGCTTCATTATCCGGGTTGCCGATATTGATAATCTGCCCGTCGCACGCGCCGCCTTTGTTCTCAATGACTCGATAGAGACATTCGATGCCGTCGGAAACGTCGGTAAAACAGCGTTTCTGCTGTCCGCCGTCAATGAACTGAATCGGCGTGCCTTCCACGAGATTTAAAATCAACTGTGTGATCGCCCGTGAACTGCCGATACGCGCCGAGGCAAGACTGTCAAGCCTCGGACCGATCCAGTTGAAGGGACGAAAGAGCGTAAACTGCAAATATTGCTGCTGCCCGTAAGCCCAGATGACTCTATCCAGCAGTTGCTTGGAACAGGAGTAAATCCATCGCTGCATCCGAATGGGACCGAGAATGAGTTTAGAATTGTCTTCGTCAAATTTCTCCTCATCGCACATGCCGTAAACTTCTGAAGTTGAAGGAAAAATAATCCGCTTTCTGTACTTCACGCAGTATCGGACGACCCGCAGGTTTTCTTCAAAGTCGAGTTCAAAAACCTGCAAAGGATTACGAGTATATTCAATGGGCGTGGCAATGGCAACGAGCGGGATGACTACATCGCATTTTCGGATGTGGTATTCGATCCATTCCCGATGAATGGCAATGTCTCCTTCATGGAAGTGAAATCCGGGCGTGCTGAGAAATCGCCGAATGTAGTTCGAGTGCAGGTCCATTCCGTGAACATCGTATTTTCCGCTCTCCAAAAGCCGCTCGCTCAGGGCATTTCCGATAAATCCGTCAATACCCAGAATCAGGACGCTCTTTTTTTTCTTTGCCGCCGCACGGACACTGGCGCATGAGCCGAAACATATACCGCTCGCGATGCCGAGTTCACGCGCAAGCTGTGCGCCGCTGACATAAATGCCGCCCTCCTGCTGTCCGAAATCCACACGGACTGCGCCTTTTTCTCCGCAGGCAATGACTAAGGGATTTGCGGAAATCACGGTTCCCGGATATAGCGATTCTTGCGATTCCGGCATTTCTGTGACGCTCCAGAAGAGACATTTTCTGTCTCCGAGATAACTGAACGCGCCGGGATAGGGCAGCGTCACGGCTCGAACTAAATTTCTTATCTCAGCAGAATTTGCAGTCCATACGATTTCGCCGTCTTCGGGGCTGCGTCCGCCGAAATAACTCGCGTTCTCGTGATGCTGCGCCATACAAGGCGCGGTTCCGTCTTTGATTTTCGGAAGCACTTCATCTAACAGCAACGATGTGGCTTTTACAGCCTTTTCGTGAAGCGTTTTCGCTGTATCGTTATACGTGATTTCGATTCGTTTCTGACCGACAATATCACCGTCGTCGGGGCGAGGCGTCATATAGTGAAGCGTGACGCCGGTTTCTTTTTCACCCTTTACCAGCACCCAGTTGACGGGGCACCTGCCCCGATATTTCGGTAACATAGAACCGTGAAGGTTGAGACATCCTTTTCTCGGTATCTCAAGAATGGGCGATTTTATCATATCCCGGTAGTAAAATGAAAAAAGAATATCCGGCGATAACTCTCTGATTTTATGAATCCATATCGGATGATTAATGTTGTCAGGAGCAAAAACCGGAATATTCCGGGACGCGGCAAGCTCCGCTACAGAAGCAAACCAGATATTTTCTCCGGGATCATCCCGGTAAGTAAACACCGCCGCAATGTCGAATCCGTTCCGCAGCAGGGCTTCGAGACCCGCACAGCCGATGTTATGATAAGCTAAGACAATTGTTTTCATTAAAAAAGTTTCAGGTTTGAAGTTTCAGGTTTCAGGACTGTCTGCCGACAACGCTTTCAATAAAGTATCTCGGCCGCGCTCTCACATCATGGTATATTCTGCCGATATATTCACCGAGCAGCCCCATTCCTACAAATTGCGCGCCGATGAAGATAAAGAGAATGGCAAAGAGTGTAAAAACGCCCTGCACTGCCCACTCGGAGCCGTAGATAAGCCGCATGATAAGCAGAAAGATGCCGAAGCCCACGCCCGTAGCCGATATGACCGCACCCAGCAGACTCAGCAGACGAAGCGGAAAAGTCGTCATACTTGTCATCAGATCAAACTGAAGATTGACTAATTTCCACAAACTGTATTTTGAATCACCGGCTAAACGCCTGCTGTGAGAGACTTCAATCTCGGTCGTATGCCGGGCAAAGGTGTTGGCAAGCACCGGAATAAAGGTGCTGCGCTCGTGGCATTGCAGCATGGCTTTCACAATGTTCCGGCGGTAGGCGCGCAGCATACAGCCGTAGTCGTGCATCATCACGCCCGTGTGTTTCTGCACGGCTTTGTTGATGAGAAAAGAGGCAATGCGGCGGAAAAAGCTGTCCTGCCTTGCCAGACGCACACTTCCGACGACATCGAACCCCTCGCTGATCTTAGCGACTAATTTCGGAATTTCTTCCGGCGGATTCTGCAAATCCGCATCAAGCGTTACGATAATATCTCCCCTGGCTTCGGAAAAACCCGCCATGACCGCGGCGTGCTGTCCGTAGTTTCTGTTCAGAAAAACGCCGATAATCTCTCCTGAGTGATCTTTTGCCGCGTCTGTAATTTTTTTTGCGGACTGATCCGCGCTGCCGTCATCAACCAGAATGATCTCAAAGGGCATTTTCAGGCTGCGGCACGCGGACAGACACCGCGCAATCAGTTCATCGAGATTCAATTCCTCGTTAAATACGGGAATAACAACAGATACTAAACTGATTTCATTCATTTTTTTAATACGTCCTTTATCGCATTCACCACATCGTTCACATCTTCAACTGTCATATCCGGGAAAAGCGGCAGCGAACATATCCGCTCGGAATTCCACTCAGTGTGAGGGAGCATACCGGCTTTCATTCCCATAACTTCGGTATAGTATTTCTGAAGATGCACGGCTCTGAAATGAAGACCCGTTCCGATATGCTTCTCCTTCAGCCTCTGCATGAAATCATCCCGGCTGAATCCGGCTTTTTCAATATTCAGACGCACGATGAACAGATGCCATGAATGCCTGAAGTCGTAGTTCGGCATTGAAAGCGGCAGAATTTCATCAATATCGGAAAACTTTTCAGTGTAAAGCTTTGCCAGAGCGGCGCGCTTCTGATTGAATGTCTCAAGGCGTTCCAACTGCCGTATGCCCAGCACTGCGGAAATATCCGTCATGTTGTATTTATAGCCCGGCTCCAATACCTGCGCCTGCGGCGATCTGCCCTGCGTATGCCGGTCATAAGCATCCACACCGAGACCGTGAAATTTGAGCCTTCGGATATGATCCAAAAGCTTAGGATTGTCCGAGCAGAACATGCCGCCCTCTCCGGTAGTCATATTTTTGATGGGATGAAAAGAAAAGACAGACGTTCCCTTCCTGCCGATTCGCTCATTTTTGTATTCCGTTCCCACCGCATGAGCCGCGTCTTCCACGAGAAAAATGTCTCGCTCGGAAGCAAGCCGACGAAGCGGTTCCATGTCAGCCGAGGCGCCGGCAAAATGAACAGGAATAATGACTCGTGTTCGGTCGGTGAGACATTCTTTTACCGAGTCTGGGGAAACCATGAGCGTATCTTTGTCAATATCGGCGAAAACCGGCTTCGCACCTGCCATGACGATGAGATTTACGGTAGAAACCCATGTCATGGACGGCGTGATGACTTCATCTCCGGGACCGACGCCCAGCGCGCACAGCGCAAGGTGCATTCCCGCCGTCGCGGATGTCAGCGCAACCGCGCCGGCGCATCCGATATATTCACAAAATTTCTGTTCAAATTCAGTGTTTTTCGGCCCGGTCGTAATCCAGCCGGACCGCAACACGTCAGCGACCGCAGCAATGTCTCCTTCCGTGATGGATGTCCGGGAAAAGGGCAGAAATTCGCTTCTCATTTTTTACTCTGTCCTTTCTCGATTTTCGCCCATTCGTCACGCAATGTCACCGTGCGGTTGAAAATCAGCGAACTTTGGTCAGAATCACTATCCGCGCAGAAATAGCCCATCCGCTCAAACTGATAGCGCTCTCCGGGTTTTGCCTGCGCCAGACTCGGCTCCAGACGGCACTCGGTTAGTCTGTCTAAAGAATTGGGATTCAGACAGGATTTCCAATCCGGAGATTCTTTTTCGTCAGCCGGATTTGCTTTGCTGAACAAGTAGTCATACAAACGCACTTCTGCTTTGACCGCGTGGGAAGCGGAAACCCAATGCAGCGTTGCTTTGACTTTCCGTCCGTCAGGCGCATCGCCGCCCCGTGTCGCGGGATCGTAGCTGCATCGAAGTTCAACTATTTCGCCGCTATTTTCATCTTTTATGACTTCCTCGCATTTGATGAAATAAGCATATCTCAGCCGCACTTCTTTGCCCGGAGACAGACGGAAAAACTTTTTCGGCGGATGTTCCCGAAAGTCCTCCTGTTCAATATATAAAACTCGTGAAAACGGAACTTTGCGTGTTCCGGCATTCGGGTTTTCGGGATTGTTTACTGCATCTAATTCTTCTACCTGATTTTCGGGATAGTTGACAATGACGACCCGAAGCGGATGCAGAACCGCCATAACCCGCTGCGCCTTTTTATTCAAGTCTTCCCGAATGCAGTATTCCAGCAAAGCCATGTCCACCGTGCTGTCCCGTTTTGCCACGCCGATGCGCTCGCAGAAATTCCGAATGGCTTCCGGCGTATAGCCGCGGCGGCGCAGTCCTGAAATCGTCGGCATTCTCGGATCATCCCATCCGCTCACAAACCCGCCTGTCACCAATTCGATGAGTTTGCGCTTGCTCAGAACCGTGTAGGTGAGGTTCAGACGGGCAAATTCAATCTGCTGAGGATGATAAACCCTGAGCTGATCAAGCACCCAGTCATAGAGCGGACGGTTGTTTTCAAATTCCAGCGTGCAGATCGAATGCGTAATCTCTTCTATCGAGTCCGAAATGCAATGGGTAAAATCATACATGGGGTAGATACACCATTTGTCGCCGGTTCGGTGATGTGAGACTTTGCGAATGCGGTACAGCGTGGGATCCCGCATGAGCAGATTCGGAGAAGCCATATCTATCTTCGCCCGAAGCACATGCGCGCCGTCTTTAAATTCTCCGGCTTTCATCCGCTCGAACAAGTCAAGATTTTCCGCCACGGAACGATTGCGATACGGGCTGTCTTTTCCCGGCTCGGTCAGCGTGCCTCGGTATTCCCGGATTTCATCCGCGCTCAGGCTGTCAATGTATGCTTTGCCGTCTTTGATTAACTGCGCCGCATAGTCATAAAGCTGTCCGAAGTAGTCAGACGCATAGTGCAGATGCTCGCCCCAGTCGAATCCCAGCCAGCGCACATCGGCTTTGATGGAGTCCACATATTCGACATCTTCTTTGCTCGGATTGGTGTCGTCAAAACGCAAATGACATCTGCCTTTGTATTCAATGGCAAAACCGAAATTCAGACAGATGGATTTGGCGTGTCCGATATGCAGATAGCCGTTGGGTTCGGGCGGAAAACGGGTGGTCACAACTTTGCTGCCGTATTTTCCGGTTTTTAAGTCGTCTTCGATAATGTTTCGGATAAAATTGGGCGGAGGCGCAGAATTGCTCACGGCTGTCTTCTCAGTTTCTTTTTCAGATTTATCTTTTTCGCTCTTCGGCGTTTTCATAAGCTTTTATACCTCTCTTTTCTCAATTTTTTCTATGGCTTCCTGTGCAGCTTCTCTGATGTCGTCGTCGTACTGTCCCTCTGAAATTTGCTTCAGTTTCGGGACGATATCAATGCCTGCGGATTCTCCGAGAATATGAAGAATATCTCCTCTGATCTGATTATTCTGCTTCTGAAACTGCGCCAACAGAGGCTCAACAATGTCTCCTGCCAGCGAGATGTTTTGAGCGGCAATTTCTTCCATTGCAGCCATTGCGCCGAGACGAACAGAGAATTGCTCATGCGTCAGAAGTTCAATAAATGCAGGGAAAATACTTTGTTTTTCCAGCATCATATCCGAAAGGCAGAACGCGTTTCCTTCTGTAATCATCTGCGCCATTGACTCGGCGCCGATGTCAGCAGGATTTCGGGTGATGATGATTTTCAGCAGTTCTTCTGTCTGCACCGCGCCGGTCCACCGGAAATGCTCTTCCAACAAAAGGGTCGGCACGGACTGAATATTGTCAGCCTGCGCCGTTTCCGGGAAAAGAAACGCGTCAATCACGCTGAGACGGATGAAGTCATTTGCCGAAATCAGCGGGAGCAATTGCCGGAGAGCGGCGGGGCAGAACGGACACTGCCCGGAAACATACATGCGGAGCATCGCGGGCATTTCAATTTTGTCGAGATATTCCCGGATATGTGCGGGTATCTGTTCGGATTTACTCGCGAGGATATTCAGCGATTCCAAAAAAGGCGCAAGTTCGGTTCCGGATGGAACGGCATGAAAGCGCAGACCTGTTCCGACCTGAATCGCGGGCAATTCAGCCCATTCTTCTTTTTCTTTGACGATACGAATTTTCGGCGCAAGACGGGAAAGCGCGTCGCAAAATTCACGCAACTCCGCACTTCGTTTATCTGCTGTCAGAATGAGACGAAGCTGAGTATTATCAGTATATTCAGCGTTCCATTCACTAATCTGTATTTCTTCCTGCGGCGTCATTAATTACATCCTTTCTTTTTTAAAAAAAAGATAAAGATAAACCCATTTTTTTGAAAAATCAATAAAAAGCTTAAACGAGAGTCAGGAGTTTTCTCGTTCCCACGCTCCGCGTGGGAAAGTCCCGGCCGGCGGTGTTTCCGAAATGCGCTGTCTGTCCGGCGGACGGACGCGGAGCGTCCGGGCTGCATT
>DZCT01000003.1:27120-31950 GCA_022736535.1 Desulfatirhabdium butyrativorans
TTTCCGAAATGCGCTGTCTGTCCGGCGGACGGACGCGGAGCGTCCGGGCTGCATTCCCACGCGGAGCGTGGGAACGAGATTAAACCCATCTTTTCCGAAATGCGCTGTCTGTCCGGCGGACGGACGCGAAGCGTCCGGGCTGCATTCCCACGCGGAGCGTGGGAATGAGATTAAACCCATCTTTTTGAAAAATCAATAAAAAAGCTGATAACAGGTTTCATCGTTTTTGTCTGAATCAGTTTCTGCAAAGGGTTACCGCAAAGGCGCAAAGAACGCTAAGAAGAAAAAAATAATTGCCTAAAAAATTTCCACCCCGGTCATCACGCCGTGACATCGGCAGGCTGTACTTATCAGCAATTTGTTTTCTGCATTTTCTGCGGCTTTTATTAAGTCAAAAAGCTGAACGGGGCGGTATCCGCCGACGCCGGGACCCAACTGAAAACTCCGAATGACTAAGGAGTGAAACCCCGGCAGCCGGACATCTTCAAGCAGTTCAAACATATTGCGTTTGCGGGGCATTTGCGTAACCGTGCAAATATCAAGGGGTTCGGCGCAGTCGTCGGGACATCGGAACGTGGCATGACTCGCATAAATGTCTCCTGTGGCTCCCCGCATCGCGTTCGGAATCTGCGCCTCGATTTCGGGCGGGAGCGGCAGGCGGCAGGCGCGTTCTTTTCCCAGCCGGAGCAGACACCACTCGGCAGCCAGATGAAGCGGCAGCGCAGGAATAATCCAGTCCGGTTCCGTTCCCGGAAAAAGATGCTGATTCAGAAATGCAATGCCGTCGGTCTGTTCAAATTCGCAATTCAGGAAATTTCCCTGTTCAACATTTTCCTTTACCGGATCCGCCAGCACAAAATGCCGCTTTTTCCGGTTTTCCGACAGTTTCCGCAGCGCACGCCGTCCGAAATGGCCCGCGCCGATAATCCAAATTTTTTCCATAATTGTATCTTTAAACTGACAATAATAAAAAAGATTCTCGCAAAACTCTGCGGGAAATTTTTTTTCCCACAGAGTTCACAGAGAAAAAAAGCCCACGGAGAACACAGAGGGTTAAAAAACTCTGTGACCTCTGCGGTTTTTTCCGACTCTGTGCGCTCTGCGGGAAACCTCCTGCGTATTCCCGATAACGTCTTTTTTATATCCTGTTTCTAAATTAAATTCAAGCTTTTGCTTTCCAAAGAAAGCGTATGCCGCCCTATGATTTATTCAACTTATTAATTTGATTAATGCTTATGCGCTTGAAGTTTTTACCTTATGATGATAAAGTATGAAGCATAAAATTCAGTTTTTGTTTGACAGCGTACCGCTTTTTTGAATATTACTCTTTTTCAGAAAAAATCTGTCAGAAATACAGAACAGACAGGAAAAAATATAACAGATACAATTCAACACCTGAACGGCAAGGGGAGGTTTATGTTTAAGAATTTGAAATTAGGCATTAAAATCGGACTGGGTTACGGAATGATCGGGCTTGTGCTTGCCGGAGCCGTTCTTGCCACTATCTGGCAGATTGGCCGTACCGAAGATGCTGTTGACCGCATGATTGATCTCAGATCGCCGGCTGTCCGCTCCTGTTTTATCCTGCAAATCGGCTTGAATCAGTCATTATCCTCGTTGCGGGGCTGGATTATTCTGGGGGACGATGCGTTCAGAGGACAGCGCGCAGAGACATGGGCAAAACAGATTGAACCCTCGGTCAGCATGTTAAAAGAACTTTTGTCTGAATCTCAGGATAAAGAAAATGCCGGACGATTGGAAAAAATTGGAACCCTGCTTGAAGATTTGAAGAAATATCAGTCAGAAATAGAGGATATTGCACAGACAATTGAAAACACGCCCGCGCAGAAAATCCTGATAGAAGAAGGCGTGCCGATGGCTGATATTTTATATGATGATATGAGCCGGATTATCGAAATTGAACAGACCCTGGAAGCTTCAGCGGAAAGGAAAGCCTTGCTGGGCATGATGTCCGATATACGCGGAAGTCTTGGAATTTCCCTTGCCGCGATACGCGCCTATCTGATTTCCGGCAATCAGAAATTTAAAGAAGATTTTGAAATTTCATGGGCAACAAACGGTAAGCGGCTTTCTGATCTCACAGATAACATGGAACTTCTGACGCCTGAACAGCAAAAGTTTTTGAAAAATTTCAACGCAGTCAGGGAAAAAATGAATCCCTTTTCTGCCAAAGTGTTTGCTATCCGAGGGGGCAATCATTGGAATCTTGCCCGTGCATGGCTCGCGGAAAAAGTTGTTCCTGTGTCGCAGGAAATTAATGAACATATTAATATCATAATGGAAAGTCAGAAAAAGCTGATGGCGCAGGAGCAGGTTGAACTGAAACGCCAGACCGCCGTTCTGAAGTACGGAGAAATCATGCTTCTTTTTGCAGGCTTGTTTCTATGCACCTTTGCGGCAGTCTTTATCACCCGCATCATTATACGCCCCCTGCGCGAAGCCGTGAACGCGGCGAACCGTCTGGCGCAGGGAGACCTTACCATCATTTTTGAGACGGAAACAAAAGATGAAACCGGTCAGTTGATCGTTGCAATGAAAAAGATGGTGGAAAATATCCGCAGGATCGTAAAGGAACTGATAGACACAACCAACACGCTGTCAAGCGCTTCGGAAGAATTGGCTTCTGTTTCAACGGAAATGTCCGCTTCGGCAGAAGATACGAATAATCGGGCTGACAGGGTTGCAACGAGATCCGAAGAGATCAACAGCAGCGTTTCCGGGGTTGCCTCTGCTACGGAACAGTCCAGTTCTTCGGTATCCAGCATTGCCGCCATGACAGATGAGATGTCTGCCGCTTTTGCGGAAATAGCGGAGTTTACCCGAAAAACATCTGAAAATGTGAAAATGATGGCAAAAGCAGGCGATGAAATATCCTTCGGGATTCATATCACAGCCACCTCGACAGAAGAAATGACAACTTCGCTGAACGAAGTGGCAAAGCATACAGGTCAGGCAAACCGTATTTCCCGGAATGCGGACCGCCGTACCGAGGATATCAGCATCAAGATGAATGCGCTGGTTTCAGCCTCCAAACAGATCGGAAAAATTATCGGCATCATAAAAGACATTGCAGACCAGACCAATATGCTTGCCCTGAATGCCACGATAGAGGCGGCAGGCGCGGGGGAAGCCGGAAAGGGTTTTGCGGTGGTGGCGGCAGAAGTCAAGGCATTGGCGAAACAGTCCGCAGAAGCGGCGGACGAGATTTCGGATCAGATTGAACAGATTCAGAAAAGCACCGGCGAAGCGGTTGAAGCTGTGGGAGAAATTTCTAAAATCATTAATGAAATTGCAAATATTAATGAATCCATATCCATTTCGGTGGAGGAGCAGACCGCGGCGGCAAATGAGATTTCAAAATCGGTTTCCGGAAATGCCAAGACCGTAAAAGGTGTTGCGGAAAATGCCAATGAATCCGCAAAATTAGTGGATGAAATTGCCAAATCAGCCGACAAAGTATCAAAAAGGGCAAAAGAAACAGCATTGCATGTGGATGAACTGGCAAAAGGGATAAAGGATGTTGCCATGTCTGCCAACGAAGCGGCGCGGGGCGTGCGTGATATTTCCGAAAACATACAGAGTATCAGTATGGCATCCAAAGAAACAGCCGCCAGCACAACCCAGACAAGCGCATCTTCGGAAGAATTGGCAAAAATGGCAAGCGCGCTGCTGGAAATTGTGGAAAGGTTTAAACTGTAAGAAGTGAGAAGTGAGAAGTGAGAAATAATTTTTCAATTCTCAATTCTCAATCAAAGGAGGTTTTATGTCGTTGAAGAAATTTTCTGTTTTTCTGTTTTGTGTGTTTGCGGTTATGGCGGGATATGCCCATGCCGAACCGGCTGTGAAAATTGATGTGCTGGTATGTCCCGAAGGCTGCGGTATTCTTTTGAGTGATCTTTATATCGGCAAAGAGATCAAGAATATAGACCCCGGCATCACGCTGAATCCCGTAGCCACTCCCGGATATTTGTACAATCTGCTTGAAATGGGGCGGAATCAGAGCCGATGGCAGGATACTGTATTTGCCATCAATGACGATACCCTGAGCTTCGGTCCCAAAGGCGGAAAGCATCCCTTCACGCTGTTTATCACCGAGCCGGTCAACGCCAAATTCAAACTGCTTTACGGCTTTTACTGGGGCGTCACGGGACATTTTTTCATCACGCTTGATCCGAATCTGAAAAATTTTTCAGACCTGAAAGGAAAAAAACTCGGTCTGGGGCTGACCACGCAAAGCGACTGGGGAATGAATCCCACGCTGGATTTGGAATACGGTTACGGCATTACCGCGGAAAACACAAAGCTCAACTATCTCGGACCCGCAAAAGTGGCAACGTCTTTTTTAAACGGAGAACTTGATGCGATTGTCGCCGCGCTGGGAACTGATCCGAGTTTCAGCTATTGGCTTCCGGCGGAAATTTTTATCTCATTGAAAAAATCCGGTAAAACACTTTATTACATCGGACAGTCGCCGGGAACCGACGCCAAGTTGAATGAAAAACTGAATACCGCTTATATCCCTGCGGACATACCGGCAGGCACGCTTCCGAGTCAGACAGAAGTTGTTCATACCGTTGCGGATCGTGATTTCAAAGCCTGCCACGAAAGTTTTCCCGAAGATTTGGCATATCGGATCGTGATGATTGCCGCCAAAATCGGACCCAGAATGAAACTGACGGTGGGCTTATGGCAGACATGGAGTCCGGAGATGATGGTTGCGGGTCTGTCAGAGGAAAACGCGCATCCGGGCGCGATTCGGGCATACAAAGAATTGGGCTGGTGGGATTTGAGAAAAAATTTCAAGCCTGC
>DZCT01000003.1:32050-33456 GCA_022736535.1 Desulfatirhabdium butyrativorans
CCCACCATCACGCTGATTGTTATCGGAATGAGCATCACCACAATTGTATCTTATTTCCGTGCAAAAAGCGCGATAGAAGATATGACTGCAAATCAGATGAATCGGCTTGCCGATACGACTGCAAAAGGAATCACCTCGTGGCTCAAATCTGTCAGATTAAATATGAGCAGTTGGAGTGATGAGATGGCAATTAAAACAGCCGTGTTGGATACTTTTCTGGGTCAGTCGGCGCGGGAAGTCGCCAATGAAAGGCTGGCGGCGATAAAGAAAGACTATGATTTTTTTGAGCATCTTTTTTTATTTGATACAAAAGGAGATGCGATTGCCTCGGCTGTAGCGGAAAACAACGGAAAACTGAATATTGCAGATCGGGATTTCTTTCAAAAAGCCCTCAAGGGCGAAGTCGTGATTTCAGAAGTCATAAAAAGCAAGGTGACAGGACATCCTGTTTTTACCATATCTTCACCTGTAAAGCAGCATGACAGCATCGCCGGTGTGCTTGTCGGAGCTGTGACAATGAGTTTTTTTAACAGCATGTTTATTCATCAGATTAAAATAGGCGAAAAAGGCTATGCGTATATGTACAATGCCGACGGCTTTTTTATCGCGCATCCGGATGAGGAAAATATTCTGAAAACAAATCTGAAGAATTTTGATTTCGGAAAGCAGATGCTGAAACAGGAAAACGGCTTCATCACTTATATATTTGAAGGCGTGAAGAAAATGGCAGCGTTCAGAAAGGCAGAAGAAACCCGTTGGTATGTGGCGGTGACAGCCCATGCGGAGGAACTGCTCGCTCCTGCAAAACAGCTTGGATATATTGCCTTCTTTTTTACCTTGTCCGTTGCTGTTGTTGTGGGATTTGCCATATTTCTTATTGCACGGACTGTTATCCGTCCTGTGGAAAAAATGAGAGATTTGCTCAGATGTATTGCTGAAAACGATCTGAGCATTGATGTGGCTGTTGACAGCAGCGACGAAATCGGACAGATGGCAAAAGACCTTCACCGGGCTGTGGAAAACCTTAGAAATATTGTGAAACAAGTGAGCGGAACGACAAACAGGCTCTACGCTTCATCTAATGAAATGCTGGCGGTTTCCGATAAAATGGCATCTTCCGCAGAAGAAACGAGCAGGCGTTCCGGCTCGGTTGCGGCAGCCTCCGAGCAGATCACCTCAAGCGTCAATACGGTTGCTTCCGCCAGCGAACAGACAAGTTCTTCTGCATCCAACATCGCTGACATGACGGAGAATATGTCTGCCATATTCAATCAGGTGTCCGAATTTACGAAAAGAAATACTGACAATGCGAAACGGACTGCAAAATCAGCCGATGAAATATCCAACGAAACCAATCATATTGCTGCTGCGCTGGAGGAAATGAGCATTACTCTGAATGAGGTGGC
>DZCT01000660.1 GCA_022736535.1 Desulfatirhabdium butyrativorans
ATGACATTTCCTCTGCTTTCCGCGGACTGATCCTCAAGATTCAGCAGGGAACGCTGCGCTTCCAATACCGTGTCGAAATCCGTCAGTCCTGCGGAATATTTATTTCCGGCTAATTTGGCAGCTTCCTGCGCGGCGCGGGTGGCAGCCGTCAAGGTCTGTCCGCGCTGCTGTTCCGCAGCATAAGCCGTGAGCGCATTTTCCACTTCCTCCAAAGCATTGAGAACCGCCGACTCGTAGCGGCTCAACGTCTGCTCCATCAATGCGGATTGCACTTCGATGTTCTGACGGATTGCCCTTCTGTCAAAAATGCGCCAGCTCAGACGGGGACCGAAACTGTGGTTTCTGCTGTCCGCAGAAAGCAGATCCCCGGATGAAAGCGCCTCCAATCCCACAGAACCGCTCAGGGTGAATTTCGGGTAAAGCTCGGCTTTTGCCACGCCGATACGGGCGCTCTGCGCTGCCAGATTCCGTTCTGCCTGACGAATATCCGGTCTGCGCCGCAAAAGGTCTGCGGGGATTCCCACCGCGATGTTTGCAGAAGGCGCAGGCAGGGGCAGGGGCGATTCCAGCAGGCTGTGCAGCGCGCCGGGAGATTCGCCCAGCAGCACGGCAAGACGGTTTTCAGCCGCTTCCAGACCGGTATGAAGCGTGGGAATCCGGGAGCGGGTCTGTTCCAGATTATATTGCGCCTGCTGAACCGCGAGTTCATCGCCCAGACCTGCCTGATAACGCGAGCGGGCAAGACCGTAAGTTTCCAGTTGCGCCGCCAGATTGGCATTTGCCACAGAAATACGGGTCTGATAGGTGCGGACATCAATATAATTGAGCGCGACTTCCGCCAGAAGAGAGACCTGCACATCCCGCAGATTTTCCTGCTCGGATTCCAAATTTGCCTGAGCCGCCTCAATTGAACGGCGGACGCCTCCGAAAAGGTCCAATTCCCAGCTCGCGTCAATGCCGACTGAATAGGATTTATTCTCTGAGTTGTTGCTGCGCCGTGTGGTGACAGCGCCGGAAGCATCGGCGCTCGGGAATCTGTCAGCGTCGGTGATTCCCCGTCGGGCGCGTGCCTCCCGAACCCGGGCATAAGCGCCTTTCAGATCAGAATTGCCTGTGACAGCGCGCTCCATCAGACCGGACAAAACAGGATCATTGAGGGTTTTCCACCATTGCGCCAGCATCTGAGGCTCTGCTGTTCCGGTCAGAGACGCAGAATTTTGCTTCCCTCCGCTGTTCCATGCGGTCGGGGTTTTGCTTTGGGGGCGGACATAATTCGGTCCTACGGCTGTACATCCCGCAATGCCGAGCATCATCGCAAAGCATATCAGTGAATACGCTGCTGTGGGAAAGGATTTGTTCAAAGGATTCATGGGAGTTCCATATTGAAACAGAAAAATTCTTGAGAGACAATTCTTGAGAAACTAAGTTTTTTCAAAAAAACTCAGTTTCATTTTCGTGTTTCCATTAACGCTGTTTTTTTCATTTCGCGGGCTGATTATAGGAAGGCACTTCTTCCTGTTTCACAACACAGTCCACTTCTTTATCTAAACGGGTAACACGTTCAATGATAACGCTCCCGGAACGATAGCCTTTTATACAGTCAGTGTTTTTACCCGAATAGATAACGTCTCCAACCGTAACGCCTTCGGAAGAAGCCGTGCCTGCCGTATTGGCGGAGAGAGGAGTCGTGTCAACTTCCTGAACAGAATTTCCGCTGTTGCCTGCATTCGCATTCGTGTCAGTGCTGTTTTCAACTCCCGGAACAGCATTTCCCCCGGTTTCCGAGGGACTTGCCTGCTGGGCAAAACTGCAAGCCGTGAAAACAAGCAGCACTGCCAATGCCGTCGCCGCAACGGTCTTGAATTTCATGTCAAATTTCATGCGCTTTTTCCTCCTTAAAAAAA
>DZCT01000200.1 GCA_022736535.1 Desulfatirhabdium butyrativorans
ATCCGTTTTCTTTCTTTCTTTTTTCTTTGCGGTCTCTGCGGTCTTTGCGAGAAACCGTCAGTCAGTCCGTCAATTTCTCAAACAGTCTCCTGAATTTCTCGCAAAGCCCGCAAAGAGCGCAAAGATAAGAAGATACGGAACTGATCTGTATCGGGAAATCCGTTTTCTTTCTTTCTTTTTTCTTTGCGGTCTCTGCGGTCTTTGCGAGAAACTATCACATCCCCACGCTTCGCATTGATCGAATATAAACCGGCTTTGTTCTAATTATGCAATTTCTGTACCGCTTGTTATAAAAAAATCTTGTTTTGCAACAACATGCTTTATTTTAAACATATATTGAAAAATATATAAAAAAAAATATTCCTGTGAAAAAGACATCGGTGACAATTTTTGTCACTCAACTGTTTAGGATGATTTTTTTTAAAAAAAATAACAAGTTAATATGCTGACATGCAAAAGGCCTTGTTTGAAAAAAACAATTTTTCAGTTTATAACAACCTATATTGCAAAAACAATTCTTCTTCATACGGCAAGTGACAATTTTTGTCACTCAAGTGACAATTTTTGTCACTTTATCTGCTTTGTTTGAATATTCTGATCTGCACGTTAATTTTGTTTATAACACCTTTAAAAACAGAAAATGTCAATGGGGTGAAGAGTGTATTTTGCAGGGGCAAAAAGCGCAGTCTGCCTGAAGCTGAAGAAATATTTTATAATATTTAGCGGTTACACAGCCGGTTCGGAGCCGGAAGCGTAAGCGACCGGACCGTCCGCTCGCTCACGCTTCCGGCTCCGATTTTTTTTCATCAACTGCATAACTCATTAAATTATCATATTATTATTTTTTATAACCCGAATATTCGCAAAGCCCTCCGTGCTGAAAAAATGAATATGCTTTGAAACTTTGTTATGTTTGTGTTAAAAAAGTGGAAAGTTAAAAGCGGAAAGAAAAATTTGCAGACTGACAAATTTGGGACAGGTTCAACAATAAGCCCCGACAGGTGGGAAATATTTATAAAATGAAACCGATTGTTGCAATTGTGGGCAGGCCCAATGTGGGCAAATCTTCTTTTTTCAACCGTGTGACCCGAAGCAAAGGCGCGCTGGTGGACGATTTCCCCGGCGTGACAAGAGATCGGATTTACGGAAATGTGAAATGGGATGATGTGGAATTTACGCTTGTTGACACCGGCGGATTTGTGGAAGAAAGCGAAGATGATTTTGCCCGCGCCATCCGTTTCCAGATCAATCTGGCAATAGAAGACGCTGATGTAATTATTCTGCTGTTGGACGGCAAAGGCGGAATTTCGCCTTTTGACACTGATCTTATCAATATGCTCCGCGGGGTTCGGAAGCCGGTTTTTTATGCGGTCAACAAGATAGACGATACGGAGCATGAAAAAAATCTTTATGATTTTTACAA
The DNA here is from genome assembly GCA_022736535.1 of Desulfatirhabdium butyrativorans. Taxonomy (GTDB): domain Bacteria; phylum Desulfobacterota; class Desulfobacteria; order Desulfobacterales; family JAIFKL01; genus JAIFKL01. The sequence goes on from DZCT01000200.1 coordinate 1,424, forward strand.
GTTAGGTGTGGAGAATATTTATCCGGTTTCCGCGGAACACGGCTACGGCGTCAATGATTTTTTGGATGAAGTGGTGCGCGTGTTTCCGGACTCCGAGCCGGAACAAGCCGAAGATATGATCCGTGTCACGGTGGTGGGCAGACCCAATGTGGGCAAATCCTCTCTGATCAACTGCATACTGGGAGAAACGCGGCTGGTGGTCAGCGAGGTTCCGGGAACCACACGGGATGCCGTTGATTCTGTCTGCAAGGTGAACGGAAAACCCTATCTTCTGGTTGATACCGCCGGTATCCGCCGAAAAGGGAAAGTATCTGAAAAATTGGAAAAATTTTCCATTATCAAGGCATTGAGAAGTCTTGAAAGATGCGATGTCGCGCTGGTTGTCATCGACGCGAAAGAAGGCGTCACGGAGCAGGATATCAATGTCGCGGGCTACGCGCATGAGCGGGGCTGCGGCTGCATTCTGCTGCTGAACAAATGGGATATTGTTGAAAAGGGCAACAATACAGCGAAAGAATACCATGAGCGATTGCGGGATGAGGCAAAATTTCTGAATTTTGCGCCGATTATGACGGTTTCCGCGCTGACGGGTCTCAGAGTGCCGAGAATTTTCGCGCTCGTGGACGAGGTTTACATTCAGTATGCTGCCCGCATCGGAACCGGTCCCCTGAACAAAATCCTTGAAACCGCTACAGAGAGAAGCGTTCCGCCGTATTATAAAGGCAAACGCCTGAAATTTTACTATGCCACGCAGGTTTCTTCAAAACCGCCGACCTTTGTGTGTTTTGTCAATTATCCGGACGCGGTGCATTTTTCCTACAAACGCTATCTGATCAATCAGATACGCGAAGGAACAGGACTTGATAAAACGCCGATTCGGCTGATTTTCCGCCAGCGGACCGGGCGCATTGAATTTAAAGACAAAAAGAGTGACGCGAAAGCAAAAAAAGAAGGAAAGAGCAAAAAGTATTAGATGGTATCGGAAATAGGTGGCTGAGTCTCTCGCAAAGAACGCAAAGAGCGCAAAGGATTAATAAGTTTTTGGCAGTGGTGCAGAAGAGGTGATCGCAGGGTGTCATTCTGAGCGGAGCGAAGAATCTCATTTTTGATAATAAGCTGCTATAATAAGAGATTCTTCACTGCGTTCAGAATGACAGGGACAGGGTTTGTCACCTCTTCTACACCGCTGCCAGTTTTTTAAATATTCTTTGCGCCCTTTGCGTGCTTTGCGAGAAACGTCTATTTCGCACTCTCGCGTTTAACTTCATAATATTTTGAAAGGACGCTGTTCTTATGGAAAAACAGATGAAAATTACAAAGAATGCAGACGGAACGCTCAATGTGCCGGATTTTCCTGTCATTCCTTTTATCGAGGGTGACGGCACCGGACCCGATATTTGGCGGGCGGCGAAAATCGTCATGGACAGCGCGGCGGACGCGGCGTACAACGGCAAGCGGAAAGTCTCATGGCTCGCGATAGACGCGGGAGAAAAAAGCTATGAAAAAACAGGCGAATGGCTTCCTGAAAAAACGCTCGACGCGATAAAAGAATATGTCGTTGCCATCAAAGGTCCCTTGACCACGCCGGTAGGCAAAGGCATCCGCAGCCTGAATGTCACCATCCGCCAACGGCTTGATCTTTACGCGTGCGTGCGCCCTGTGAAATACATCGAAGCGGTTCCGAGTCCCATGAAACAGCCGGAAAAAATTGACATGGTGGTTTTCCGGGAAAATACCGAAGACCTGTACGCGGGCATTGAATGGGCGGCAGGCACGGATGAGGCAAATCGGGTGATCTCGTTTTTGAAACTGGAAATGGGCGCAGACATCGTTGCAGGCTCCGGCATCGGCGTCAAGCCCATGAGCGCGCAGAACAGCAAACGGCTCGTGGCGAGGGCGATTGCTTACGCCATTGCTCAGGGCTATCCGAGCGTGACGCTGATGCACAAAGGCAATATTATGAAGTTTACCGAAGGCGCGTTCAGCAAATGGGGTTATGAAGTTGCCAAAGAGAAATTCGGTGACAGAGTCATTACGGAAGACGAACTGTTCGCGAAATACAACGGCGTTCAGCCTCAAGGCAAAATTGTCCTCAAAGACCGGATTGCGGACATGCTGTTTCAGCAGGTGCTGCTCCGTCCGGATGAATATCATGTGATTGCCACGCCCAACTTAAACGGCGATTATATCTCAGATGCGCTTGCCGCACAGGTCGGCGGTCTGGGCATGGCGCCCGGCGCGAATATCGGCGATGACTGCGCGGTATTTGAAGCCACACACGGCACTGCGCCGAAATATGCGAATTTGGACAAAGTGAACCCCGGTTCGCTGATGCTCTCCGGCGCGATGATGTTTGACTACATGGGCTGGCATCCGGCAGCGGAACTGATCCGAAGCGCGCTTGCCGCGACCATCAAAGCCGGCATCGTGACTTATGATCTTGCCCGGCAGATTCAGGGCGCAAGGGAAGTAAAATGCTCGGAATTTGCACGGGCTGTGGCGGAACGAATGAGAAAGTAGGACGCTCCGCGTCTTGTAGGGGCAACCCCCTGTGGTTGCCCTCGTTTCAAAGAAGCAGGGTAAGCACGGGGGCTTACCTCTACGGCATCTTTGCGAGAAAATACAATTCACAGGACTTACGAAAATGGAAGAGCTGTTTCAACTGCGAATGCTCATCGAGCAGGGACATTACGATGAAGCATTGACTTGAAGCGTTTGAAGGTCGTTATGATGAAGCCGAGCTTGCCCGTAAAATTGACGAAGCGAAAATCAAACACGAGGCATTGGCGTTAATTGCCGGGAATCCGAATGTTCACTGCACGAAACAGTAAATATGCTTCCGATGCTGAGAGACAAGAGAAACTGAGTTTTTTTAAAAAACTCAGTTTCTTAAATATCTGGCAGGGCATTGCAAGAACTCTCAGCGAAGCGGTGTTTCCGAGCCGATGTCTCGTGTGTGAGGAATTTTTTCCGCCGCCGCCCAAGATTGAGATAAGAGATATTGAAGATATTACCTTTGAGACAGCAATGGGCGCGTTTATATGTAGAAACTGCTGCTGCGGTTTTGTGCCGATTGAGCCGCCGATCTGCCTTTGGTGCGGCATTGAGATAGAAAACTACGAGGATGAGATATGTGTCAGGTGTCATAACACTTTGAACCAATTCAGAAAAGCTCGGATGTTAGGCTTTTACAGAACTCCGAAATCCGACGATGATCTTGAAGAACAACCTCTTGAAAAAGCAATCAAAGCCTTGAAGTATTCCGAAAAAACATGGTTGGCAAAGGGTCTCGGAATGCTGCTTTTCTCTACCTTTGTCCGATACTGGGATCCGAAAGAGATTGATCTGGTGATGCCGGTGCCGCTTCATATCAGAAAACTCAGAAAACGTGGTTTTAATCAGTCATATCTATTGGTTATAAACTGGCATCGCATTGCTGAAAAACTCAATATCAACTTATCTCATATTCAGATTGACATAGACACGCTTATCAGGCATAAAGACACAAAACCGCAGGTCAGTCTTGAGGGAAAAGAAGAACGAAAGAGGAATATTGAAAAAGCTTTCCGAGTCATAAATCCGTCAAAAATTCAAGGAAAACGAATCCTTCTGGTGGATGATGTCTTCACCAGCGGCTCGACTGTAAACGAATGTGCAAAAGCACTTTTAAAAGCCGGCGCGGAATGTGTTGACGTTCTTGCGCTGGCAAGGCCATTGAAAAAAAAATGACAGAACACGTCACCGTACCCAGAGAATTACTATGGGAATATAAAGAAGCGCCGAACAATCTGCTGTGGCGGCTGCAAAGAATCGCCGATTTTTTTCCCGCCTGCGGAACAGACAGAAACACCGTGAGGCTTCTTTATAAATACAGAGACAAACTGAAATTAGAAGAGGGAAAATATAAACTTGTCGGTATCTACTATGAAGTTTGGAGCGAAAAAACCCGTCAGCGGAATTGAAAACAACATGATTCTCTCGCCCCGGCAAAAAGATTTTCTCCGCTTTTTTGCCGGTTCGGAATTAAGTGAGATATTCCGGCTTTCCGGCGGAACCGCGCTGAGCGCGTTTTATCTTGAGCATCGCGTGTCAGATAATCTCAGTTTTTTCTCTTTTAAAAAAGTTCCTTTTTATATGATCGGGAGTTTTTTAAACAGTCTTGAATTTGTTGATAAAGTTCATCTGGCGCGCATGTATGAGAAAAATATATTTACGATCCGCCTCAACGACGGCAGTATCTTGAGAGCCGAATTTACTTACTATCCGCTGAAAAACATTGAAAGCACCAATATTCTGGACGCCTTGCAGATTGACAGCTTTAACGATATTGTCGCCAATAAGCTCTGCGCCATTGCAGACAGAAACGATGCGAAAGACTATGCGGATGTTTACTGCGCGGTAAAAGATCAGCCGGATATTCTGCTTGAACTGCTTGTGTTTACAGAAAAAAAATGTGAGGTCGGAGGGATTCGGGATATTCTGAGGTCAAGGCTTTTGCAGGTTCCCGAAGGCGTTGAAAAACTTTCCATGAAAATTGAAGTCAACTCATTGGAATTGGAAGAGTTTTTTACAACATTTGTGAGAAAAAACGTAAAGAAAATAGTAGAGAGCCGTGTCTGAAATTATCGAATTAGAATTACTTGCAGCAAAATTAGAACAACTTCGTGAAAGCGGCGTCCGTGCGGTTTTCACCAACGGCTGTTTCGACATCCTGCACGCGGGGCATGTGCGTTATCTCACAGCCGCGAGAAGCAAAGGCGATCTGCTGGTGGTGGGGCTGAACTCCGACGCGTCCGTGAGGCGCATCAAGGGAGAAAAACGTCCTGTCGTGTCTCAGGAACAGCGGGCTGAAGTCCTTGCGGGTCTGCGCTGTGTTGACTATGTGACGATTTTTGACGAGCCGGACCCGCTGAGAGTCATACAGACTCTGAAACCGGATGTGTTAGTCAAAGGCGCGGACTGGGCTGAAAAAGATATTATCGGCGCAGATGCCGTAAAAGCGCGTGGCGGGAAAATAGAACGGATTGAAGTCGTACCGGATATTTCAACTACCCGGATTATTGAGACAATCATACGGAGATATTCTTGATTCTATCGTCTTGTAAAAGCAGAAAAAACGGACTTTCTTTTTTTCAGTTTCCGAACCTTGAGGCTTTTTCCGATATTCGGCACGGTATTTTTACGAGAAGCGGCGGTTTCAGCAAGGGGCGTTTTCAGAGTCTGAATGTGAGTTTCGGCGTTGGAGACGATGAAAATGCGGTGAAGCAGAACCGCGTGCTGATGTCTCGCTGCATGGATGACAATCCCCTGATTTTTGCCGAACAGATTCACGGCGTGAGGATTGCTCACATTCGGGAGACTTCTGATAAGCCTCGCGCCGATGCGATGATTACAAATGCGCCTGAACAGATGTTAGTCATTCAGGTTGCGGACTGTCAGGCGGTGCTGCTTTATGATCCGGCGCGGCGTGTCGTCGCAAATGTTCATTCGGGCTGGCGCGGCAGCGTCGGGAATATTATTGCTCACACGGTCGGCGCAATGAGACAACATTATGACTCAAATCCCCGTGATTTAGTTGCGGGGATCGGTCCCTCGCTGGGTCCCTGCTGTGCGGAATTTATTCACTTCAAGAATGAACTTCCTGAAATTTTATGGCAATATAAAGACAGCCGGGATCATTTTGACTTCTGGCAAATCAGCCGGGACCAGCTTTGCGACGCGGGCGTTCCGGCTGAAAATATCTCTTTGAGCGGATTATGCACCCGATGCCGTAACGATCTGTTTTTCTCATATCGGGGAGAAAAAATCACAGGAAGATTCGGGGCGGTTATCGGGTTAAAATAACGTGAGGCTGTATTTCCCCCTTTTTTAAAGGGGGATTGATGGGTATTTCAGGCGGTTATACAGAAATCACCCCTGCCCCCCTTTAGAAAAGGGGGGGGACAGTAGGGTGGCGCAGAAGGCTTTTCTTTGCGCTCTTAGCGGTCTTTGCGAGACACAAAATTTCTCGCAAAGGACGCAAAGGAAGAAAGTTAAGTAAAATAAATTTATTCTCAGCGTTCTTATCTCTTTGCGGTCTTTGCGAGAGATAAAAAGGTTTCTCGCAAAGGACGCGGCTAACTCCTGTTTCCATGTTGTAACTTACAATTCTTCCTTAATTAGTCCTTTATTTTTCAAAATAGCGACATAATCATCCAATGAAAGCGGACAATTTATTAACATTCTGAAATCATTTTGAGAAAGTTTTAATTGCCCTCGAATTTTATCAGATATTCTTCCCGGAACATCGCCTTTTCCATGGGAAAAATGGACACGCAATATCTTTTTCCCTTCATAACTGAACCATCCATATCGGTGGTTCGTGGAGCGCACATCTAATTTAAGTTTTTCAAAAATCCTTTCCATCTCCGCTTTTTTTATCTGCATTCGATGATTTCCTCCAGATAGCTTAACCATTTTGATGGCATAGCACCGAGATTGTCTCTGTCTTCCCGTAAATCTTCGTATATCTGAACAATTTCCTCGCACAGTTGCGCAAGGGCTTCATATTCAGTGTCCGCATAAGCAAAAGCTTCTATATCATCGAAACTGGCGATTACTTTATCCGATTCAAACTCCAAAGCAACAAAGATAGGAGCGGTTAAACGATATTTTATATGTTTTAAATCATTTATCGCTACAATTCTGTGTTGTTTGCTCATAGAATAAATAAGCTGTTTTGCCAGTTCATGATACTGATCGCTCGTGAGAATGATTTGATTCATAGCCTTGCCTTATTTTTATTGTGAAGTTTGAGATTTGACAACTTTTTAAAAGTTGTCAAATCTGAATTAAATTTTAGTCTCCATTTCCCGAATAATTTCAATTGTTTTTACGCTGACAGTGCAGACCCGCATGAGCAAATCAATCACCTGTTCTTTGTAGTCCGCAAAGCGGTAGGTGTTGAATTTTTCCGCAACAGTAGGGTCTTTGATTTTCTTCTCTTTGTACTGTTCCAGAATCCACTGCAAGGCGGAATACGTGCCGAGTTTGTACTCCCATGCGCTATCCGGAACGCCGCTCAGAGTTGTGAGACTGTCAATGATGATGACGCCGGTTTTCATATCCGCCTTTAATTTCGGCGTGTTGCTGGAATGTCTCGCGGGTTCGGCATCGGTGCGCCGGAGCGGATACGGCTCGATTGTCTCATAGTTCAGATGCAGATTCATCAGGCTTTTACCCCATCGGACCCATTTCCGAAAATCATCGTAAAAGGGAATGCGGGGCAGTTCCCGCTTGAGGTTCTGCTCGCATTTTCGGCGATATGCGGGGTTGTGCAACACAGCGTAAGTGT
>DZCT01000201.1 GCA_022736535.1 Desulfatirhabdium butyrativorans
CCGCCGCTGCCGCCGTTGCCGCCATTTAAATAGTAGGAGTAATTTCCATTGCCGGCAGTGTTACTGCTTATTGTGCTGTAGTTCATTTCCAATCCGCCGCTCTGGACAAATATACCGCCTCCATGTCCTCCCCTACCCCCGGGATCCCCCACGGCACCATCGCCAGCAGCATTGTTATTCAGCGTGCAACATATCAGTGAAGTCCATCCGTAACTGTCAATATAAATCCCGGCACCGTCACCTCCGTTTCCGCCGAAACCGCCGTAACCGGTTCCATTAAAATTCACAGTGCTGTTTTCAATCGTCATAGGACTGCCGCTGAATATTCCGCCACCCTCTCCTCCGTTGCCGCCGGGTATGTAAGGATCTCCAGAACCGCCGTCGCCTACTCCTGTTCTGTTTTCCATTATAGTACTATCTTTAATTGACAGATTTCCGATACTGAATATTCCTCCGCCCCTGCCTCCGGATCCGCCTAGAGAATCATTTCCCCATCCTCCTTTTCCGGTAGAGTTGTTGTTCACGGTAGTGTTTTCTATCGTCACTTCTCCCTCAACATATACACCGCCTCCGTCACCGCCGTTTCCTCCGGTATTAGAAAGATAACTTAAATTTAAATTTCCATATCCGCTGCCGCCGTTGCCAGTGATGTTACATTTCACCGTAGTGTTTTTCAAAATCGCCGATCCGCTGACATATATACCGCCTCCCCTGCCGCCATCTCCTCCTTCACCTTTCAAAGAGTAATGGCCAGATCCCCCGCTACCGGTTTGGTTATCGCTCACAACAGCGCTTTCCAGCGTCAACGACCCTTTAACATATATACCGCCTCCGTCACTCCCATTAGCGCCGTGCAGGTTTTGTTCGGTTCCGTCTGTACCATTTGAAGTACAACCACCTGTAATTGAGATATATTTTATCTTAACAATAACCCCGCTGTTAATATAAAAAATCCGAAACTCCGGCGTTCCCTCGGCGCTGCTCCGCTGAACCGTCACGCCGGCTCCGCCGTCAATCGTCAGATTTTTGTCAATGAGCAACTGACCTGTGGTCAGCGTGACAGTCGTAACACCTGCTGCAAAGACAAGCGTATCCCCTGCCTGTGCGTCGGCAATCGCCTGCCGCAGAGACCCGGCGCCGCTGTCGTTTCCGTTGGTCACGGTGACTGTCGCCGCATCCGCCGATAACACAAACCCGGCAGTCAGCAGTCCGATAAGCATAAAACACACACATTTTTTTCGGTGAAAAATTGAAGAAAACATGATGAACCTCCTTGTCTTTAATTCATTGTTTTTTGTCATGTTAAATTTTCATATTCTTCTTATATTATAGGTTAGCTGTCTTTTGCAAGAAAAAAACAGGATTTTCAGGATTAAAGGATTTTCAGGATTGTCGGCGCTGCTAAAATTTCGCTGCGCTCATTTCAGCACTCCGGATTGCCGGATTGATTAAGGGTACGCCGACGGCCTGCCCCTGCGAAAATTCGGGCGTCCGTAAGGTTTGACAGAAATCCTTTAATCCTTAAATCCTTTAATCAGGGTTCAGACATTGTGTGCTGGCGGCGTGTCCATAGTAAAATTCAGGCGTCCGGAAGACCTGACGCAAATCCTGAAAATCATTTTAATCAGACGAATCAGAGTTCAGACAATTGAATCAGCCTTCCGCCCCGAAATTTTTCGCTTTGAAATCAGCCGGATTCAGAATCTCCGTCATGCAGTCCCCGTCCGCTCTTCCCCGATAAAAAGTCCACTCAAAATTCCCCTTGCTTTTACTTTCATTTATTAATAATATAAATCAATGTTTGCTGAAAAAAAAGGAGGTTTTCATGAACTGTCTGAAAATATTCTTTATTATTGCATTCCACCTGCTTGCAACCGCGCCTGCGGCTTATGCCCAGGTGGTCTTTGACGGCAGCATCGGCGCTGCCGGAAAATTGAATCTGCCGGGACCGGATTATGATATTAAAGCTGAATACGGGCGTCAAGCCGGAGCGAATCTGTTTCACAGTTTTCAGCAATTCAATCTCAATACCCATGAAACCGCCACATTCACGGGACCGGATTCGGTTCGCAACATCATCAGCCGTGTGACCGGCGGAAACGCCTCATGGATTGACGGAATGCTCCGGTCTGCCATTCCGGGCGCGGATTTGTATCTGCTGAATCCCGCAGGCGTGATGTTCGGTCAGAACGCATCGCTGGATCTGAGCGGCGGGTTTCATGTCAGCACAGCCGATTATCTGCGTCTCGGAGACAATGACCGCTTTTACACCTTTCCCCATGAAAATGACATGCTCTCCGTGTCCGAACCTGCGGCTTTCGGCTTTTTGGACGGAGATTCGGGAAAAATCACTCTTGAAGGAAAAGGAAAGCTCGGCTATGAAATATGGGGCGAAAACGATGCGAGTTGGCGGGACTGGTGGAAACATGCAGGTATCAAAGAAGATGACAACAAAAATCTGATGTTTGTGCCGGGTCTTGCGGTATCGGAAGGTAAAAATATTTCGCTTGTCGGCGGCGACATCGAGATCAAAGGCACATCGGTGCCGAATATAAAAGGCGATGATGTGCCTGTGGGCGCAAATCTGAACGCGCCTGAAGGAAAAATTCAGATGGCGAGCATTGCTTCGGAAGGAGAAGCGGCCTTTACAGACGCGGGTTTGGATGTTTCCGGTTCCCGACTCGGAAACATCACGATGTCTGAGGGCGCGGGGATCACGGTCAACAGCAGCGGTAACGACAGCACCCGTGCCGGCGCGGGCAGCGTTTTTATCCGTAGCGGCAGTTTTGTCATGGACACCGCCAGCCGGATCATATCTCAGCCAAGACACGGAGACGGGCAGACCATCGTGATTCAGGCAGACAATGTGACGTTGCAAAACAGCAGTGAGATAAAGGCAAACGCTCTCGGAACCGGCAAAGGAACTGATGTTGTCATCAATGCCTCTGAAACAGTTACGATTGCAGACGGGAAAATAAAAAACGGTTCTTTTTATAAGCAGGACGCGGGCGCGGGCGGAGAACTGTCTGTCACAGCAAAAAATATAGAAATTTCAGGCACCAAATCATCGCTCGGCGGAGAATCCTACGGCTCAGGAAAAGGCGGAAATATCACTCTGAACGCTGCCGAATCGCTTCATCTTTTTAAAGAAGGGCAGATTTCCGCTTCTGCAACCGCATGGAGTACCAGCAGGGGCGGAGATATTACTGTCACTGCACCGCAGTTGACAGTTGAAAATAAAGCGGTCATCAAAAGCAGATCAGAAGGCGCGGGCCAAGGCGGAAATATCGCCATCCATGTCCGGGAATTGCAGATTGCAGACAGAGGCGAAATTTCCCTGCGGGCAGAGCAGTCCGGCAACGGTGGAAATTTAAGCATTTCCGGCATTGATCCGGCTTATGACGACTTTGCGGATGTTGTCGCGCTTTCCGGCGAAAACAGCGCGATTCGGGCAGATACAACCGGCAGCGGCAACGCGGGAAATATTTCCGTCACAGCCAAAAGCATGTCTCTGACAGATACCGCTTCTGTTGTCACCTCTGCTTCGGACACCGGAAATGCAGGCAATATCAAATTGAATGTTGAAAAACTCGATCTCGGCAAAAACTCGGTGATTGCCTCCTCCAGCGAATATCTTTCTGTGAAAATTCATACTGTTGCCGATCTTGCCGCAAGAGACGAACTGACGGCTGAGGCAAAACCCGATGATGTTGTGATTGTAAAGGACGCGGGAGACGGTTCATCAGCAGCCTTTATGCTGAATGCTTTCGGAGATGTATGGATTCCCATCGGCAAAGACATTCGCATTGTCGCCGATCTCACAGAATTGGATGATCTTTCCTTTGCCTTTCAGATGGGAGAAACGGTTATCGAACCCGGGGAAATCGCTGTTGTAAAGGATACCGGAGACGGTGCTGCCGGAAGCTTTGTTTTTAATGGATTAAGCGAATGGGTAAAAATAAAAAGCGTTTATCTGGCGGATGATATTGCAGATCGGGAAGGCTTTACCGCGCTTGCCGGAGATGTTGCCCGCGTTGATACCGTGGACGGCTCAATCAGGAATTTTGTCTATACAGGCAAAGAATGGCTTGATTTTAAAGAAGTTTACAAAGTGAAAGACATAGCGGAACGCGACAGACTCAGCGTTCATGCCGGTGATGCGGCAAAAGTCGAAGACGCGGGAGACGGCAAGACAAAAGGCTTTGTTTTTGACGGCGAAAACTGGATCCCTTTCTATATGACCGGCAGCGCGGGCGCAATTGACATTCAAGCCCGCGATGCGGTCACATTGAAAGATGACAGTCTGATTTCCACTGCCAGCACGGGCGGTGTCATTGCAGGCGAAATAAGGCTCAATGCCCCGGAAGTGAAACTCGGCGACAGGGCATTGATCGCCTCGACAAGCGAGTCGGTCGGAGACGCGGGAACGATTTCGGTCAACACTCAAGGCGGCTCGGTCTCTCTCGACGGCGATGCGGCGTTGAGCAGCGCGACATCCGGCTACGGCAACGCGGGCAGTGTCACAGTGAATACCGGCAGTCTTGAGGCGGGCGGAAACGCGTGTATCTCATCTGCGAGCAATTTCAAGGAAAAAGGAGGAGATGCGGGAACCGTAAGCATACAGGCGGACAGCGGGCTTCGGATCAGGGACAGCGCATCTGTGAAAACATCTGCCCAAGGTCAGGGAAATGCAGGCAATATCAGCATTGAAGCGGGAAATGTCCGTCTTGAAAACGGGGCTGCGGTTTCTTCTGCAAGCCATGCGCGGGAAAACGGCGGCGCGGCAGGCATGATCCGTATCAATGCGGATTCGGTTTGGCTTCTGAACAGCAGTTCTCTGACAAGCGAAGCTGAAAACACTGCCGCCCTTGACGAGACAGCGGATAAGCAAAACGGCAGGATAGAAATGCAGATAAAAGACACACTGTATCTCTCAGGCAGCCGGATTACGACCAGCGTGAAGGGCGGTCTCGGAAACGGCGGAGATGTTGTCATCGGATCGCCGACATTTGTTGTGCTGAACAAAGGCGAGATAAAAGCAAACGCCTATCAGGGAAACGGCGGGAATATCCGTATTGTTACGGATCATTTTATTCAGTCATTCAAAAGCATTGTCTCTGCCTCGTCACAGTTCGGGCTTGACGGATCCGTAGAAATTGAGGCTCCGGATGAAAATATGAGTGAAAGTCTGACGATTTTACCGGAGAGTTATTTGGATGTGACACAGTGGATGCGGAATCCCTGTGCGGAAAGGGGCCGGAGGAAAGCCAGCACCTTTGTGATCACCGGACGGGACGGCGTAAGCATTCTGGCGGATGACTGGCTGCCGAGTCCGCCGGGGAATTGAGAATTGAGAATTGAGAAATAAAGGACTGAGGACTCAGCACTTCTATTTCTCAATTCTCACTTAACAACGGAGGAAACAACATGAAAAAACATTTTCTTTGCACACTGACCGGCATGGGTATTTTGCTTGTCAGTCTGTGTCTTTTTACCGGCAGCCCGCTGTTTGTCGCAGTCGCTACAGCCGCGGAAATCAGAGGACAGGTCATTTACGATGACAGCCCTTCTGTTGCCGTGCAGATTGCGAAAGTTTCTGTTTGCGACAGCAACGGCGAACCGATGTTCAGCGCGGAGACGGACTCGTCCGGGCATTTCAGTCTGGCACTGCAAAGCGATATGCAAGGTCTGTGGACAATTTTTGCCCAGCCGCCTGCCTCTTATGAATCGAAATATGAAAATTCCCAAGCGTTAAAAATGGAAATCACAGATACTGCCACGTCACGGGAACTGCCTGAGCCGCTGGTGCTGCCCCGGCTCGGAACGATTGCAGGGCAGGTGGTCAGAGTCGCCTCGGACAATACAAAAGTTCCTGCGGCATATGCCGCGGTTTTTGCCCAGACTCAGGACTATGCTTATTCAAAAGAAACCGTCAGCGATACGGACGGCAATTTCACCCTGAATGTTCCGGCAAAAAAATTGTGGGTCATTCATGCGGAGCCGCCGCCAACAAGCGATTACAGACAATATGCTTTTTCTGAGCGAATATCGGTGCTGATCGCAAATCCGGCCGTGCCCCATCGGCTGACCGAGCCTCTGAATCTCCGGGCGATCAATGTCAAAAACATCAGCGGAACGGTCAGATACAAGGGAAATCCTGTTGCCGGCGTCGAAGTCACTGCCGCGGACTGGGACAACCCGGATACTTACAAATCGCCTGTCACATCGGCAGACGGCAAATTTGACCTGTGGGTCAGCGGCGGTCTGTATGAACTGAGGGTAAGGCAGTTGCAGGGCGTTGAGTGGATCGCTCCTATTCCGAAAGAAGTGGGTTTTTCCGAAGATACGGTTCCTGAAACAAAGATTTCGGATATTGATTTGGAATCCGGGGAGGCAATTCTGAAGGGCAGAATACTCGATCCGGACGGCAATGCGCTGACTTCCATACCTTCGCCCAATCCCGCAGTGGAAATTGAACTGGTCGGAGCCGAAAACCGTTTTTCCCGCTGCGTGAATCCCGACGGTCAGGGGAATTTCTCCTTTCCTCTGCCTGCGGGTCTTTACGAAGTCTCTGTCTGGTCAGACCCAAAAGCCTATCCTGATGATGATGCGCCCTCATCGCAGACTTTCAGAATCACCAGAAACGAGCAGAAAATTGTTGATTTCAGGCTTGAAAAAAGAAGCGCCGTGCTTCGGGGCAGCGTTATCTCATCGGACACCGGAAAAGGTATCCCCCGGATTCATGTCGTGGCATGGGAATCAGAGGACGAAGATGACTGGTATGAGGCGGAAACCGATGTGTTCGGCAATTACTCCTTCAAGCTGTCAGCCGGAGAATGGACAGTAGAACCGCTGATTTCAGGAAGATTTAACGATATTTTCTGGGAAATCGAACTCGAAGACGGAGACAATGAAACGCTTGAGCTTTTTAAGATAAACGAGGGAAGGACGATTTCCGGGGCTGTGACGGACGAAAACGGCAATGTCCTGGAAGATGTGGAAGCTGTTGTCTATGCGCGGTTGGACGGAAATGACCCGAGCCCTGCCGCAGACGCTCATGTAGTGAAAGGCAGATTCAGCCTGACAGTTCCCGATGAAAAGCTGTATATCGGACTCATTTTGCCGCCGGGAAACAAATACTGTTTTGCCGGAGACAAAGAGATACTGCATTCAAAGCGAAATGAAATTATCAGCAAAGCGGACGGCAAAATGACAACCGCTCTGTCCGCGGTTGCCGATCTGTATCCTTATGAACAGATGATTGGCCCCGCATCTTCAAGCCGCAGTCTGCTGAAAAGAAACAGAAACGCCAGAGAGGATACGGGGTATGACATCACATTCAACCTGAAAGAAAATAAAACTTTTATACAGGGAAAGATATTGGATTCTGGCGGAAAAGCGGTGACCGGCGTAAAAGGGCATGTCGTTGCAACATCAGCGGATGACCCCGGTCTCTGGCAGAGCGCGGATATCAATCCCGAAAACGGCGCGTTCAGCATACCCGCGGGAAAAGGACTGTGGCATGTTTCCTATGGACTTGAGACAAGGGCATATCTGCCCTATCCGCTCCGTCCCCTGGACGTTGAAATCGCTTCGGAAGGCTCGGTTGCCAAAGATATGACGCTGATACCGCTGACCCGGAAAATTCAGGGAACGGTTCAGGATGAAAACGGAAATCCCATGTCAAATATAGAAGTGTGGGGAAAAAGCAACCTAATGACGGAAAACTTTTTTGAAATTTCGGTTTTCTCAGGCGCGGACGGCACTTTTGAAATCGCCATGCCTCCGCAGGATGCGGTTCAGAAAGACAAAATTACCAGAGGCAGCGCGGAATATAATGAATGTATCTCCACAGCCATAAATATGTGCGGCGGAGATGTTTATTGCTACAGAGAAGCCAAAACCGAATGCAAGGATGAGTATCTCAGGTCTTCGGCTCTGAAAGAGAATACGGAATTAGTCTTAAAGCTGCGCAAAGCCGAGGCCTTTCTGGAAGGAAAAGTTCTGGATGAAAAGGGAAATGCGGTAAAAGGCGCATTGGTTTCCGCATACAGCGGCGACGGTCAGAAAGCCCACGGCAATACGGACAATGACGGAAAATACCAACTGAAGGTGGCAAAAACAGACAGCCTCGAAGGCAAAACTTGGGAAGTGGGCGCGACCTATAAGCCCGTAGGAAGCAGCACCTGTTACCAAAGCGAGGATCAGAAAGTCGTCATGGAGACGAACCAGACTTCGGTTCCGGATTTGAAGCTGGAAGTCTGGGCAACGCTGCCGCAGTCTCAGTCCTATGAATTTCAGGTGGAAAAGGGCTGGAGTTACACGCTCTCCGACGGTTTTCAAATCCGAATACCGGGAAACGCCATAAAAACTCGGGAAAAAAATGTCAAAATCATGATTGAACCTGCAATCGCGGGACTGCCGGACAATGACGAGGAGGATAATCTGAGATACGGCTATAAGATATCTGTTTATGAAAGGGAGAGCGGAAAACGGATTCTTGAAAAATTCAACAAGAAAATCATGTTCTGCTTCCGTTTTTCCAAGGCATGGATAGAAAAGCTCGGAGTTCGGGCTTCGGACATCCGTCCTGCGTATTTTTCGGAAATGTCCAATTCATGGCAGCCGATCAAAAGCTTCACCACAGAGTTGAAAGACGGGGTATATAGCATTTTCTTT
>DZCT01000661.1 GCA_022736535.1 Desulfatirhabdium butyrativorans
GTTTCGTTGTTACGCTTATATTTTAAGAATGTCAAGCAAAATTTTATAAAAATTTCACTTTATGATATATGCGGACATTTCCTGCCCCTCTGTACCCTTATACAAGCGCAGGGATTATTTTTTTACATATCGGCTGAAAAAAATTTCGCTACGCTTCTGCACTTGTACCTCATTTAAAATGATTAATGTCCGAAACCAATTTTCCGGGACATTTTTTTTCAAATTTTTTTCAAAAACCCGATTCAGCCGGCGCCCGGCTCGCTGTCTCCGTCCGAGCCGGGCGGCTTGCAGGGCGATTACCCCCTATTTTTAATCATCATCACCTGTATGATCGTCACAGCTCACAGCAATTTTTCCGGAACCTCCAGCGCCTGAAAAAGATCGTTCAGCAGCGATTTACTGCCCTTTTTGTACCCTTATACAAGCGCAGGGATTATTTTTTTACATATCGGCTGAAAAAAAAATTCCGACGGGCTTCATCTTCAGCTTTATAAAAAACTCTCCCAATTTGAGCTTATCGCAAAACATAAGCCGACATACGCATCACTCATGAAATTCGATGATCATCGCCTTCAGATTGATAACCGCCCCTGCACGGGATAAAAAATCCATTCCCAAAATGCCGTTTATCTCAAAACCGTAATCCATGCCGCCGATCTCAGTCTCAAAATCAGACAGTCTTTGTGTTCCCGCCTGCAAATAATCCATGCAGCGGCTGAAGACAATCTCTTTCCCGCCGACCCCCCGAATGACACGGAGTGTGTCTTCCGGAAGCGGTACAATCCGAATCGCCTGAACAGCATCAGCCGACAGGATCGTAGTGGCAGAACCCGTGTCAACAAGCACATCTGAAATCTCTGCGGCTTTCCCCTGATAAGCGGCAGTAATCGTGGTAAAAGGCAGATCATCTTTCAGAAACAGACGCATTGCCCCTCCGAATTACCGGGCCTTTGCGCTCAACAATATCCGGCTCTGTCCGGCTGGTATGGACAAAATAAAACTCCCGATGCGGATATTGCCGATGAAGGCTGCGATAAAGCTGCATTGCCGCAGTTCCGTCCGGGCAGATATCAATAACAGCCAGCCTGTCAAGGTGTCTTCGGCTGTCAGTATCTGTATGCGCTTCCAGTGCCTCCACGACAACCCATTGATCAGGATATGTTTTTCGTACATCAGACCAGAGCATGACTGTTTTCCTTTATCTTCTCCCGGCCGAGAATTTTTTTAACCACAAATATTATTATGGCTCTTTGTCAATCAGTCAGGAAGATAAAAAATTACCCCCGATTTTTGATCATCATCACCTGTATGATCGTCACAGCAATATTTTCCGGAACCTCCAGCGCCTGCTGAAGATCATTCAGCAGCGATTTCTCGCTTTCTTCCAGAACGCCGTCCGCCAGTGCAATGTCCACCGCGCAGGCAAAAGCCGTTTCCCGGAGATTCTCCGGCAGACTGCCTTTGGCTCTTGCGATCAGTCCGCCGGGCCCCTGAGTCTTGAGAATCTGCAACAGTTTGTCGAACATTTTCTGCATCTGATTCCCGGTATAGCCCTCGAACATTTTCATCCGGTTCAGGTAATTGACGATTTCGTGAATTTCCGACTGGGCAATATGCCCGTCCGCGCCCGAAGTTGCCACCGCTACAGCCAGAAACGCTTCCTGTTTGCTGAATTTTTCAGGCGTGGAAATTTCATTTTTGCCGAATACTTTGTCAAAAAGTCCCATTTTTATTCCTCCTATTCTGCCTGTCTGTGACAGAGGCATTCCCGCCTCTTTTTATCCTTATACCGAATCTCTGTTGAAAACTGACAGAGCGGCTGAATTTTTCAGTCTCTCGCAAAGCACGCGGAGAACGCAGAGGAAAAAAACTTTTTTATAAAAACT
>DZCT01000662.1 GCA_022736535.1 Desulfatirhabdium butyrativorans
ATTTATCCAATACCGCAATGCCAGCAAAACCGAAAAATCTTTTGCCGCGTGGAATGCGCGTCGGATTGACGGCGTTCACAATCACCATGAATATCTTGCGCTGCTCGGAAAAGAACGGGCAGAGGGGCTTGCACTGAAATATCATGTTCTTTCGGAGGCTGCGGATTATGGTTACTGAAAAAAGCGGCTACACAATGTCGCAACTGATGGTGGCAGCCGCGGCGCGTGAGATTGCCGACGGCGAAGTGATTTTTGTGGGAATGCGTCTCCCGCTGCTGGGTTTTCTGCTGGCAAAAAGCACGCACGCTCCGGAGTCGGTCGGTGTGTATGAACTGGGAATTGTGCGGGATACGCTTGCGCCGGAGCCGATTCTGACCATGGGAGATTTGCCGAATCTTTACCGGGCCCAATGGCTTGCAGATACCTCGGATATGATGGGGCTGCTTCAGCGGGGACTTGTGGATGCCAGTTTTATCGGCGGCGCGCAGGTGGATCGTTTCGGGAATCTGAACACAACTTACATCTGTTCGCCGGAAGGAAAGATTGAAACCCGGCTGCCGGGAAGCGGCGGCGCGTGCGATCTTGCCAGCCTTGCCCGGCGTCATATCATTATCATGGCGCATGAAAAACACCGTTTTGTGCCGCGTGTGGATTATATCACTTCCCCCGGTTACGGAGACGGCGCGGGCTGGCGTGAGCGTGTCGGGCTTCCGAGAGGCGGACCTTCCACTGTGATTACGACTCGCGGCATTCTCCGTTTTGACTCTGAGACAAAAGAGATGATCCTTGATTCGGTTCATCCGGGTGTAACCGTTGAAAATGTTGTTGAAAACACCGGATGGCAGTTGCGGGTTTCGAGCGATTTGTCTCAGACTGCCGAGCCGACAGAAGTGGAATTGGCAATGTTGAAGCGTTTTGATCCGAAGGGCTACTGGACAGGCAAGTAATAAATAAACCACGAAGAACACGAAAGGTACGAAAAACACGAAATTTATGAAAAAATAGGAAGGCTTGGAAAAAGCTCCGTAGGAGCGATATATTTGTAGCAAAATATTACCATCGAGTTTCTCGAACTCCGTAGGAGTGAAATAATTGAGAGGGCAGGGAGTTTTTTTGTAATATACCGAAAAAATGTCATTTCGAGCGAAGCGAGCCGAATCTTATAAAATGGGCTTGCCGTTCGCAGGGGTAAGATTTCTCCTCACTCCGTTCGTCGAAATGACAGGCGGGAGAAAAAACTCCTCTGTTTCCTCAAATAATTAAGGAAAGAACATATGCAGGTCATTGCAGATTTATGTGTTGTTCCGGTCGGCGTGGGGATTTCCGTATCCGAATATATTGCCGCGTGCCACCGCGTGCTGACCGATGCGGGTCTGAGCATTCAGCTTCACGCTTACGGTACCAATATCGAAGGCGAATGGGATGCGGTGCTTGCCGCGATCAAACGCTGCCATGAAGTTGTCCACGAAATGGGCGCGCCCCGCATCACGACAACGCTCAAATTAGGAACGCGTACCGACCGGGAGCAGACAATGGCAGATAAAGTGAAAAGCGTTCAGGATAAGCTTGCAAATAAATAACTACATAAAATCCCCCCTGCCCTCCTTTAAGAAAGGGGGATGAAGGGGAATTTTATCTCTTTCATTTTTTTGAATCAAATCGAGCGGAGCGATCCCTGTCATTTCGAGCGGAGCGAGAAATCTTTTCATTCATAATCGTAAGATTTCTCCTCACCCCGTTCGTCGAAATGACAATTTCAGAGAAACTCACCGATTCCTCAAATAACTCACAGGAAAATATCATGCGTATCGGCACAGGTTACGATGTTCACCGGTTAGTGGAAGGACGAAAGCTTGTTCTGGGCGGCGTCACGATTCCTTTTGAA
>DZCT01000663.1 GCA_022736535.1 Desulfatirhabdium butyrativorans
CGGCGGCCGCATGCAGCTCATCCATCGGATTTTAAGCCTTGAACCGGCGGGCGGGCGGTATGGCCTGGGATGTATTCGGGCCGAAGCCGATATTTGCGCCGAGGACTGGTTTCTCACCTGCCATTTTGTGGATGACAGGGTTATGCCCGGCACGCTCATGTATGAATGCTGCGCGCACACGCTCCGGGTCTTTCTCCAGCGCATGGGCTGGGTAACGGACAAGCCCGGGGTCTGCTATGAGCCGATGCCAGACATTCCGGCAGTGCTGAAATGCCGGGGACCCGTGACACCTGAGACAAAGCACGTCATTTACGAAGTAGAAATCAGTGAAATCGGATACAATCCAGAGCCTTACGTGATTGCGGATGCACTCATGTACGCCGACGGCAGGCGAATTGTCCAATTCAAAGACATGTCCATGAAAATCACGGGCATTACTCGCGAGGAAATGGAGAGGGGTTCGGGGTCAGGGGTTCGAGGTTCGGGGAGGGCTGACCGCTTACCTCGAACCCCGCACCCCGAACCCGCTTTCACCCGCGACCGCATTCTTGCCTTTGCGGTAGGAAAACCATCCGAGGCATTCGGCGAGCCGTACCGGATTTTTGATGAGGAAAGAGTCATTGCAAGACTGCCGGGACCGCCGTATTTCTTCATGGACAGCGCGATTTCCATCGAGCCCGAGCCTTGGATTTTAAAGCCCGGCGGATGGATTGAAGCTGAATATCATGTCTCGCGGGATGAGTGGTATTTCAAAGCAGATCGAAGCGGTATCATGCCTTTCTGCGTGCTGCTTGAGATTGCGCTACAACCTTGCGGATGGCTTGCCGCATATCTCGGCTCCGCGCTGAAAAGTCAAAATAACCTGAAATTCCGAAATCTCGGCGGAAATGCGGTTCTGCATCACAATATTCTGCCGGAAGCGAAGACCCTGACTATGCGCTGCCGCGTGACAAAGGTTTCCGAAGCAGGAGACATGATTATCGAACATTTTGACATGCAGATTTTGCAGGGCGGAAAGATGATCTATGAAGGCGACACCTATTTCGGCTTTTTCACACCCGCGGCACTGGCGGAGCAGGTCGGCATTCGGGGCGCAAAGGAAAAGTCATATATTCCTTCCTCGGATGAGTTATTGAGGAGTCATTCTTATCGCTTTGAAGACGAGGCGCCGCTGTTTCCCGATGATCCGAACATAGCTCCCGCGCCGAAATTGGCAATGCCTTCAACATCCCTCCGAATGATAGACGAGATAGAAATCTATATCCCGGACGGCGGGACCCATGGTCTGGGCTTTATTCGCGGAATAAAAAAAGTGAATCCGGATGAGTGGTTCTTCAAGGCGCATTTTTATCAGGACCCGGTCTGTCCGGGGTCCCTGGGGATTGAGTCATTTCTACAATTGCTCAAATTTGCGGCAATTGAGCGATGGGGAGATATGGCGGAAACGCACCGCTTTGAGATCGTGACAGAAATTCCCCATCATTGGACTTATCGGGGGCAGATTATTCAGAAAAATAAAAGAGTAGAAGTGGACGCAGTGATAACGGAAATTCAGAATGAGCCGTTTCCGACAATCTTTGCGGATGGTTATCTGAAAGTTGACGGATTGTTTATTTACCAGATGGAACATTTCGGGCTGAGGCTTGTGCCTTGTTTGTAAGGGCGGCGCCCCCTGCAAGGGCGAAAGGTGGACACGCTTCGCTTTGTCCGCCCTACGGAGAAGTAAAACGGGTTTCAAACCCGTTCTACATCAGCGAAGAACGCCTCTTCTATATCACTACCGAATTTCTTTCATGACACGGAGAAAACTTATGAACACATCCCGTTTGGAAAACAAGGAGTTGGCAGACCTGAAAAAAGCAAAACTGCTTTTGGA
>DZCT01000664.1 GCA_022736535.1 Desulfatirhabdium butyrativorans
TCTTCGCTCCGCTCAGAATGACGCCCCGAAATCACCTCTTCTACACCACTACCAAAAATATTTCCCTTTTTCATCTGGCAGCAGATTTAGCCTTAGACCTCAAGCAGCCGGAACAGGCATATCTCATTCTGGAACGCAGCAAATCCCGTGTGCTGGTTGAACAGATGCTCCGGGAACGCGCCGAACCCGGCTCCAATGTTGATGAAAATCTGCGCGTCCAATACAGTCAACTCCGGGAACGTCTGCGTATGTTAGCAAGACGACTTGGCAACGGCGTTCCTGAATTCAGTGCAGGCTTTGGTGAAACCCGTTTCCTCATGCCATCATTCAGACATACAGACCGCAAGCCTGAGCAAGAAGAAAAACTCTGGCAGGAACTCCGAACCGTTGAAGATGAACTTGCCAAAGTCCGAAATGCTATCTCGGAACAAGACCCGGCATTCGGGCAAGCTATTCAGCCGAGTTCTCTGAAACCTGAAGATGTCGCTGCGTTCATTCCGTCAAATACGCTGGGCATTGCTTTTGAGCAGCGTCCCGAATTTCTGCGGCTTTATCCTCTTACCGCTCAGGGCGTGCATTCCCCACTGAAAATTGACATCAGCACGGAACAACTCTCAGAGCAGGTCAGCGAATTCCGGGAAAAAATCACCAAGAAAATCGGTGCCGAACGTGCTGACGCTACCCTCAACATTCGGGACTGGCTGACCAAGCAGCTTGAGCCGAAGCTGACTCAACTGACAGAACAGCATCAGCCCCGAGAAATTCTTCTGATTCCGCATCAGTCTTGGCATCTCTTACCTTTGCACCTGATTCAGATCAAAGGCGAACCCCTGTGCCTGCGCTATCCTGTGCGCTATATCCCTGCATTGCAAGTCCTCCGCCTTATACGTGAACGCCGTCAGGCAGCCACAGGAAACGGCTGCATCATCGCTGACCCTGATGCCACGCTGCCCGCAGCCAAAATCGAAGGTCAGGCAATCAAAGCACTCCGCCCCGAAGATATTCTGCTGGAAGGTGAAAAGGCTATGCTTACGGCAGTCCGGCAACATTTGGCAGAATCCCGGCACGGTCATTTCGCATGTCACGGCTATTTTGCCCCTGACCTGAACGCGGGTATCCTCCTTGCGGACGGCACATTGCAAGCCAAAGAACTCTTTGCCAGCCTGCGTCTGCCCAATCCCCGGCTGGTGGTACTCAGCGCGTGCGAAACCGCTCAGATTCAGCCCACCATA
The DNA here is from genome assembly GCA_022736535.1 of Desulfatirhabdium butyrativorans. Taxonomy (GTDB): domain Bacteria; phylum Desulfobacterota; class Desulfobacteria; order Desulfobacterales; family JAIFKL01; genus JAIFKL01. The sequence goes on from DZCT01000664.1 coordinate 1,233, forward strand.
GCTGATGATTACAATGGGATTGGTCTCCGGTTTTCTCTTTGCCGGAACGCACAATGTCCTTGCGGCATTATGGCGTGTTGACGATGCCTCCACACGTCTGCTCATGGAGGACTTTTATCATGCCCTGAGCAGCGGTCTGCCACCAGTTTTGGCATTGCAGTACGCACAAAAACAATTACGGGAAATGCCCCGTGAAACAATTAAAAAGCGGCTGAACACAGAAGAAAGAATATCCAAAACACCGTATCAGAATCCTTACTACTGGGCAGGTTTTGTGATTGTGGGGGATGGTATCTGAAAAAAGGTTTCTCGCAAAGGACGCAAAGACCGCAAAGAAAGAAAGTTAAACAAAATAAATTTATTCTTTGCGTTCTTATCTCTTTGCGCTCTTGGCGGGCTTTGCGAGAGAAAAAAGGTTTCTCGCAAAGGCGCAAAGTCCGCAAAGAAAAAAAGTTAAACAAAATAAATTTATTCTTTGCGTTCTTATCTCTTATACCAAATCGCTTTTGAAATGATACTGTCACTCTCGTCTCATTACGAGGCAGAGCTTCGTAACGAGACAATTAAAGGATAATTTCAATTGCGATCTGGTATTATACCGAATCTCTATTGTAATAATGCAAATAATCTGTATTGCAATAAT
>DZCT01000665.1 GCA_022736535.1 Desulfatirhabdium butyrativorans
TAAATTCAAAGTCGCCTATCATGCCGAATCCGTAACAGTCGTCTGCGCGGGTATGCTTGACATGAGAGGAAAAGAAGGCTACAAGGAAATTATTGAGATGTTTGAAAGGGTTGTAGCGGAAACAGTTTCCGGCAGAACGGTCACGCTGGATGTGAAAGGTTTGGAATTTCTCAACAGTTCCGGCATCACGACGATTGGCGGTTTTATTATCAAACTGCGGAACAAAGGGGAGATCCGGCTTCTGATTCAATGCTCGAACCGTCATTCATGGCAGGCAAGATCAATGAAAGGACTTGAAAAACTGATGCCGGAGGGGCTGGAAATTGTTTTTGAATAGCAGGGACGCAGAGACGCACGGCCGTGCGTCTCTGCGGGCGGATGCCGGATATTTGCAGCAGGGATATTTGTAATGGAAGTTCCTCAGACAGATTTTTTAATCAATGTCATTCTGATACTTTTATCGGAGACAGAGCGGCTCAAAGCCGAGAACGCCGATATTCGGAAAGAAAAAGACGATCTGGAAACGATGCTGGAGATGACCACCGCCCACACCGATGAAATCGGCGCGGACCTGCTCAATAAAGTGGATGCTTCCATAAAAGAAATTGAAGAGCGGGTCCGTCTGATCAGTGAGACCATACCGGTGCCGGTGGTGATTGTCCGAATATCCGACGGAAAATTTCTTTATGTGAACGAACACGCATGTCAGATATTCGGATTGTCGAGCGATGAATTTCTCAAACGCACCGCGCCTGAATTATATACGAATGCTCAGGACAGAGAAAATTTTGTCAATTCCCTGAATGAGAAAGGATATGTAAGCAATTTTCAGGTCTGTCTGAAAAAAGCGGATGGCAGCAAGCTGTGGACAGCCCTGTTTTCCCAGCCCCTGACGTTCATGGACGAAGCCTGCATCCTCACGGTGGTTTACGATCTCACGGAGCGGCGACAGGCAGAAGGAGAAATCCGCAGGCTGACCGAAGAATTGGAAAAAGCAAAAGAACGGCGGGAAAAATATCTGATGTTCACGCTTGCGGGTCAGGAATACGGCATCCCGCTTGTGAAGATAAAAGAAATTATCGGCATGATGCCGATAACCCCTGTTCCCAATACGCCTGATTTTATCAGAGGGGTGGCAAATCTCAGAGGCAGAGTGATTCCCGTTGCGGATATCAGGCTCAGGCTGGGGCTTGAAGCAGCAGACAGCACGGAACGAAGCTGTATTATTATTTCAGAAGTTCAAAGCAGGACAGAAAAACGGACAGCCGGCATTATTGCAGATGCTGTCAATGAAGTTCTGGGCATCAAGGGGGGCGATATTGAACCGCCCCCGAATTTTGACCGGAAAACAGATCTGCGTTTTATTTCAGGAATGGCAAAGATCGGCAATGACATAAAGATTCTTCTGGATATAGACATTCTCTGGGAGGAGTTTCTGCGCTTTTAATTAATATGAGTTACACGGTTGAACTCATTTCCCACGCTCTGCGTTTCACCCTCCGTAGGTTGGGGTGAGCCTGCGAACCCCAACAATAGGGCGACACACTTCATACCGCGGGTTGCACGCGCCTATGTGCGGGAATGCAGCCGGGACGCTCCGCGTCCGGCGGGGCCGTCATTCCAGATGATGAAATTCAGTTTTTTTGTTTTCATCGCTTTTTTTTGTAAACCGGTTCTATTTTTGTGTTAAAAAATCAATTCGTCAAGGAGGAAAAGATCATGTTCGGCATTATTGTTATCAGCGTACTGTTCGGCATTGCGCTGACAGTTATTCTTGAATTTCTTACGGTCCGTTCGGGAATCGTGATGACGTATCCGAGCCGTTTCAGTTTTGAGGAAACCGCAAAGACGCTGACGCAGGCGATTGCAGA
>DZCT01000202.1 GCA_022736535.1 Desulfatirhabdium butyrativorans
CATCTGATTATATAACCATCTGATTATATAACCATCTGATTATATAACCATCTGATTATATAACCATCTGACCAAATTGAATTTTGCATGTAGGGGCAGGCCGGCGGCCTGCCCCCGGTGTCGTTTACTGTTGACAAACCCTTACCTCGTCACAGAATGTTCCTGCATACGCGCGCCCAGCCATTCGTTGTAAATTGCATCGGCAACCTTTGCTTTTACAGCCGCGTCCAATTTGGCAGGCTTTTTCTTTATGACCTGAAACAGTTCATAAAGGTCCTGACCTTCCACCTTAAAAGGCCCCACGATATTTCCCTCAGCCGCATTGAAAACCTTGGCGTTGATCTCATCCGGCAAGGCGCCGCGCTGCACCGTTCCGATCCGCCCGCCCGACTCTTTTGTTTCATTATCAAGGGAATGCTCGGCGGCGAACTTGTCAAAGCTTTCCGGTTCATCCTCAAGCATTGCCGCCAGTTCTTTTGCTTCACCTTCACTGTCAACGATGATATGCTTGAGTTCAAGTGTGTCGAACTTGGGCGAATTAAGCTTGAAATACTCCTCAATAGCCGCATCGCCAGTGATGGAAGTGACCATCTTTTTTCGATAAACCCGCTCCTCCATGAGGCTTTCAAACTCATCAAGGTTTATCCCGACGCCGTCCATCCATTCCTGGGTGTTTTTTGCCCGATGAAGACCTAAATACCGTCTGAAATCATCGGTTTCCTGCTGAACCTCTGTCGTTGAAACTTTTATCCCCTTTTTTTTTGCCGCATGGACAGTTACCTTGTTGCGGACGATTTTTTCAGCCAGTTCAGAAAATTCATTTGAAAACTTCAGAAGTTTTACAAACTGCTCCGCGGAAATGGCTTCATCATCAACTTTGATTACAGTACCCATGATAATCCTCCTTGTTTTAATTGAAAAAAAACATTTAATAAAACTGCGAAAACGGTATATATACAGCTTTCCGCAGGGGACTGCTTATTTCTTCATTTTTTTGAACGGATCCAAAACCAGATCTATCATCCGCCGTTTCTCAACCACAAGCTCTGCCTGGGCATTCATGCCGTATCTTAATTTGATCTTTTTGCCGTTGACTTCAAAATAATCCCGTTCAAGAGCTACACGCCCTTCATAAAGAGATTCTTTATCCTTCTGCTGTCCTTCATCTTTTGAAGGTTTTACATTAGAGGAGATGTACTCCAATGTCCCGTTTATGGTTCCGTACTGCTGGTAAGGAAAAGCTGTGAATTTCAATATAACCGGCAATCCCTCTTTCAGCAGTCCCCGATCCTTATCCGGAATGTTGACTGTCAATATTTTCTCCGCATTGGCAGGCGCAATGGAAAATAACGGCTCTTCCGCCTTTACTTTTTCCCCTCTCTGTGTGGAAGCAATATGGGTGATCTCTCCGTCTAAGGGCGCACGGATTTTCAGGAAACCGTCTTCATCAAGGTCTTCAGGCTTGACAATAACGGCAGCCTCCTTTTCTGCAAGCGCGGCGTTATATTTCATATTCACCTGAGTTTCGGCATTTTTGTATTCCGCCTCTTTATTTTTAATTTTGACACGCAGTTCCAAGACTTCCATGTATGTCTGATTGATCTTTACACCTGTCTCATCTTTCTGCTTGGCGGAATCAATTTCCGAGCTTTCTTTATCAAGAATCAGACGCTGAAGCGTACCCCCTGCTTTGGTTACTTGGCTTCTTTTCTCACTGAGATCGTTATAAGAAATTCCGCCGTGTCCCTCTGTATTATACAGTTGCTCATATTTTTTATACATCTCTGTTGCAGCAGCCAGCTCTTTTCTCGCTTCGCTGATCTGAGTTCCGATGCTGCCTATTTTGATCTTTTGGGCTTCGCTAATAGAGCTTAACCCTCTTGTTTTAAGCTGATTCAGTTCCCTTTCTTTTGTCTCTATCTGCTCTTTTATATTTTCAATTTCCTTTTCCAACATCTTCCTTTTTTCAGGGAACATTTCTTTCTCAATCGCTGCTTCTTCAAACTGTATTTCCGCCTTGGCAGCCGAACTTGCAGTCCGAATCGCCTCCGCCGATTTGATGCGAGCCAGCAAATCATTTCTTGATACAAATGTTCCCTGTCCCACATTAATATCAATCAAATCCCCGGCAGCAGGCACATATACCTTTTTCATGTCCATTTTCGCTTCCAGTTGCCCTTTGACTGTAATGATGACATCCGCTTTTCCGAAGAAAGACCATAGAAAAACAGCCATCAGGATTCCTGTCACGATATAAATAAGTCCGTGAGCCAAGAATGAAGATGTTTGCATAAGAATTTCAATCCCTTCAGCACCGTGTTCTTCAAGTGCGTCCGTAAAACTCTGAGGTTGCTTGTTTGTTGACATTTCCCAACTCCTTTTCAATTATTTCAGATAGGGCGGGGTTACATCCAATGGCATTAAGTTAACAATTTCGTAGGTCGGGGTGAGCTTGCGAACCCCGACACCTGCCGGATGATGTTATCCGCTGTATTTTTCTCTTAACTTAATGCCATTGGGGGTTACATCCCCGCCGTTATTATTTTATTGCCGGAGACTTTCAGCTTTTTCAATAAAGGGCTTGCTTTTAAACTGAAAGTCTTTCAGCAGGTTGCCGCGTTCAGAAGGATTCGCTTTCAACAAGAGATCATATTTAGATAAGTCCTCTTCTATGTCTTTTATGCCTCCGACTCCCGGAAATTCTCGTTTGAATTTACTTATTACTGCGCTGAGTTCTGTAAGTCTGCCGGCATTTAAATGATCTTGAATATCTTTTTTAAATTCCTCAAGAGGCGGCAAATAATCAAATTTCCACTTTTCAAGAACTGTCAGGTCGCCTGAAATCTGTTTCTGCAATGATTCAAAATTACTGTCCTGTTTCGTGATCTGGTTGAGGAGAAAAAGATTTTCATTTTTATTCATATCCCACTTTTCAAGAAGTGAGGCGATCCGAATCTCGTCATGGAATATGACAATAGGCGTCTCAAGATTTTTTCCGAAAAAATATTCCCTCATATCTGTGATCCAGTTTAAAAGTCTGACAGCTTTTTGAGCATAAGGATTGTATTTGCTTTGCTCAGTTGCATCAGCCAAAAATTTTCGGGCTTCAATGAAGTCGCCTTTATTCAATGTATCGGTCCAGGCGGGAACCATGCCTTTGATAAGGGCATCGTTTGCAATCTCACTTATTTTATCCCGGTCAGTTACTGCCTCCATTATATATGAAAGGAAAGTCTTCTCTTTAGAATCTTGAGACAAAATCTCATTGGCGTGGGCAATACATGCTTCATATTTTCCGTCTGCTGTCATTTTCTTCAGCCGATATTCGGGTGATATTTCAGATATTGTCCATACACTTGCCGCAATAAACAAAAGAATGCCCAATCCTGACAGAACGCCTTTAATCAGTTTTTTATTGAATGATTTCGTAGCGGTTATTGTCTTTTTTGGGGCATCGGGACTGTTATCCTTTTGCTCATTTTGCTCTAATACAATTTTTGCAAACAATGTCGGAGAGTTCTTGAAGAAAACAGTCCCTCCTTTTGACAGCATGTCATCATTTTTCAAGTCATTCGGACTGGCTGTTTCCTCATTTCTGACATCATCCGCATCCTTGTCTGTTCCTGTTTCCGCTCCGCTTTCACTGACAGTCGGCTCTGCTCCTTTCGGCTTGCTTTTTTCTGCATTTCCGGAAACCCTGTCAATAACAGTGCGGTCGCAGACGGTTCGATCATCCGGGACAATTTCATTTTCGGCGCTCGCCGCTCCCAACTGGTCCGAGTTCAGTATGTATCTGAAAAATTCGCCGAAAGCAATGTGATCGCCTTTACACAAAGGCATTGGCTGATTCTCCACTTTTTTTCCGGACAACAGCGTACCGTTAGAACTGCCGAAATCCTCCACGTACAATTTATTATCTCTACAGGTAATCTGTGCGTGTTTCCGGGACAGTTTCTTTAACTGTTCCGGTAAGCTTTTGTTATATTGGTAAAAATATCCTTCAGTTCGGCTTATTAAAAAAGGAAAATCCCGAATAACAATATGATCCAGACCTGAGCCTGCATCTTCCGGTATCAGCGTGAGAGAAATCATCGGAGAACCCGAAGCACAAACAGTCTTATCCGAATCGTCATCTTGTTCTTCTTCAATTTGTTCTTCTTCAATAAAAAAAGTGTATTCAAGCATATCTCCGATAAGTACGCTGTCCCCGTTGCAGACTCTTACCGGCTCTTTCGTCACTGCCGAGCCGTTCAGCAGCGTTCCGTTCACGCTTCCCAAGTCGGCGAGATAAACCGCTCCCTGCTCTGAAGATATAACTGCATGATTCCGTGAAAGAAATGAAACGGCTATTTTCATCTCCGCGGACCGTTCTCTCATCTCCGCAAAAGGGGATTTATCCCTGCCGATTGTAAAAGGAAATTCTTCAATGAGAATATCCTGAATCGTCTTATCTGATTTAGTTTTAAGGATAACTTTCATAGCAGAAATATAATCCTCTATTTTTTTCAGGTATTTGATATAGCTGACCCAATTAATTTCAATAATAATGTAGAGCGATTTTTCAAATCGCTTTACCGGGGCACACCGGGGTCGTGTCCCTGCGCCGGAATATTGTAGAGCGATTTTTCAAATCGCTTTGAAGCGCCCGGGCTCAAAATAGATAAAATTCGCTTTACCGGGGGGCACGCCGGCGCCACGCCCCTACTGTACAACTTCTTTGGGCCAGCCCCCGCCCAGCGCTTTATACAGCGTAACATTATCTTCCAGAAGCAAACGGTGCATTTCCAGAAGTCCTTTTTCAGCATTGAGAAGCTCTCGTTCTATGTCCAAAACTTCTAATTGCGATATTAATCCCATTTTCAACTTGCCGTGAATTTGGGTCTGAACTTGGCGTAAACCATTAACTTTATCTTCCAAAACAGCCTTTTGTTTTGTCCGGCTGTCTAAACTCACCAAGGCGTCTTCCACTTCTTTAAACGCCTCTATCACCTTTTTACGATATTCATCGGCTGCGATTTGGGCTCGCGCTTCGTTTGTCACAACATTAGCTTTTCCTTTCCCTCCGTCAAAAATAGGCAACTTAATGTCCGGCATGAAACTTAAAGTCCACGCACTAAGGAGTGAGGACAAGCCCGCATTTCCGGTAAGGCTTATAGATGGCAGTCTTTCAGCTTTAGCTTTGCCTATATTATGATAAGCCTTGACTAAACGGTATTCCGCCGCGAGAATATCCGGTCTGCGGGACAAAAGTTCTGATGGAAGCCCCACAGGTACTTTCACAGGATCCAAGGGTTTCTGTGCTTCGGTATCAGCTATTTTAAATTCTCCTGCCGGCTTGCCCAATAAAGCTGCTATCCTGTTTTCAAGGGTCTTTCGCTGCCGTTCCAATTCCAATAAATCCTGTTCCAGACCTTGTACCTCCGCTTTCTGTCTTAACACTTTTTCTTTAGAAGTCAGCCCTGCCGAATACTGGTTTTCATAAATTTTCAATATCTGACTGTTAGTTTTATAAAAGGTTCGGGTCATTCCGGCTTGTTTATCTGTCTGGCGGATTTGAATATAAGCATTTGCGACATCTGCAACCAATGTCAGATATCCTGCCCGATAATCAGCCCCTGTTGCTTTATATTCCGCCTCTGTTGCCAAAAATCCCTTTTTATTTTTTCCCCATATATCAATTTCCCAGCTTACTCCCAGTCCTATCTTCATATCCTGACTACCGCTGTGAGTGGTAGTTCCTTCTTGTCTTTCTGAACGCAACCCAATATTTGATTCTCTTGTCGAAGCATCTACAGAAGGCAAAAGAGGCGATTTATCTATAGTTATTGTAGCCGCAGCCTCCTGAATCCGCCCGGTCAGAATCTTCAAATCAAAACTGCCCGAAATAGCCTTTTCGATTAATTCATTAAGATGCGGGTCTTTGAAATTGGTCCACCAGTCTTTCTGAATCACCTCTTCCGGGGACACTTTCGCCGCGCTCGAGTCGCTCCATGCTTCTTTGGTCTGAACCGCCTCTTTGCGGGATTCCTCGCCTTTGTATTCGGGTCCCATCGTCATACAGGAATTTAGCACCGCAAGCAGCGCAAGTGACAGATATAGCACACTCATTTTAATTATATTTTTCATAACATCCTCCTCTTTTTATTGCTGCGTCTTTTTTTATGATAAAAAATGACATTTTCAATTTCAATCTTTAAAGTGTAATATGCAATTTACATTAAATTCTTAATAAAAAAAACAGAAAAATACAAAAAAAGATTTAAATCATGAATTTTTATTTTTTATATCAGTATATTAAAATCTGCAATTCATCCTATCCTCTATAAATTTTCTATATTCCTGAAGTTATTCACTCATCTTACGCACACTCGTTACGAGGCTCTGCCTCGTAACGCATCGGATATGAGGCTCTGCCTCGCGGCACACGGAAAACCCCGGCTGCGGCAGAGCCGCAAACCGCCCTCCGTTGCGAGGCAGAGCCTCGCAACGAGATTTCTGCGTAAGGTGAGTTATTCATACCGAAGCGCCCGGATAGGGTCTGTGTTTGCCGCCTGACGAGCCGGATACAATCCGAAAAATATTCCGACAGATACGGACATCAGCAGCGGAAGGATAAGGGCTGAAAAAGTAATCGCCATGTTCCATCCCGCAAACGCCGATATAAGCCGCACCGCTGCCAGCCCCGTCACAACTCCGAAAACGCCCCCGGTAAAGGTCAGCATCACCGCTTCTGTCAGAAACTGAATGACAATATCTCTCCGTCTCGCGCCCACCGCCCGTCTGATGCCGATTTCTTTTCTACGCTCGGAAACCGTTGCCAGCATGATGTTCATAATGCCGATGCCGCCGATCAGCAGGGAAATGCCCGCGACGGATCCGAGAAAAATATTAAATGTCCGCTGGGTTTTCTGACTCTGCCGGAGAAGTTCGCGAGGAATCATCATCCGGTAATCCTCCGCATGATGATGAGATACATTTACAATTCGTTTGATAATCTCTCCCGCGCTGAGAACCTGAGCAGGCTTGTTTATCTGTGCAATTATCTCCGTTAATTCAGGCATCATCTGAGACATTGCTTTTTCCCCGAATTGCTGCAATGCCTGATCCGTTCCCAAAGGGATCAAAATCATTTCATTATAATTTCTGACAGATATGACAGCGCTCTGTCCGGTTTTCCGGTCAAATCTGTCCAAAATTCCGACAACTTTAAACATAAGATTTTCAATTCTGATGTGCTTTCCGATGCCGGCGTTGAAGCCTGAATTTCCCGCAATGCTGCTGCCTAAGACACAGATTAAATTTCTTTCAGCAATGTCCTGATCCGCAATAAAACGCCCCTGCGAGACACATAAATTCAGCAGGTTCAGATAATTTGCAGAAACCGCCGCTATCTGAGGAGAAATGTCTTTCGGCGTTCCGAATACAGACGCAGTTATTTCCTTCAGACAGGCAATGTCTTTTATATAGGGACATCCTGCTCTGATTCGGTCTCTGTCTTTCAGATTCAAGCCTTCAGAAAGTTTTTCACCGGCTTTTATCTTCTGATCTTCGGTCATCGCTGCTGCTTTAAGATAAATATTGCTTATGCCGAGCTGTTCTATCTGGCGGATAACAGTTTGTCTCGCGCCCTCTCCGAGAGAGAGCATCGTCAGCACAGCCGTCACGCCGCATACGATTCCCAGTACACTGAGCGCAGACCTGAGTTTATGCTGCATCAGGCTGTTTAATGCCGTTTTGACAATCTTGCCGATGTGATAAAAATCAGGAAACAATTTCTCCGTCTTTTAAGACAATATGACTTGCCGCATGGGAAGCCACTTCTCTGTCATGCGTCACCATCATGATGGTAGCGCCTTTGTCGTGGAAATTCTGAAACAGGGAAAGAATTTCCCGCCCCGTATGGAAGTCCAAATTTCCCGTAGGCTCATCTGCCAATATGATTTTGGGATTGACAGCCACGGCTCTGGCAATTGCCGCACGCTGCATTTCTCCGCCCGAAAGTTCCGAAGGCTTGTGATTGCTCCTGTGTTTCAATCCTACCTGCTCAATGGCTGCCGCGGTCTGTTGCTCCGCGCTTCGGGCATCGGCATCGGAATAAAGAAAAGGAAGTCCGACATTCTCAAACACTGTCAGCGACGGTATCAGGTTGAATGTCTGAAAAACAAAGCCGATATGACTCGCCCTTAACCGAGATAACTCATCGTCCGAAGCTTCAAATATATCAAGCCCGTCCAATAAATAAGTGCCTGACGAGGGACGATCCAAACATCCCAATATATGCAGAAGGCTTGATTTTCCCGAACCGGAGGGACCTGTCACAGAGACAAAATCGCCTTTTTTCACGGTCAGATCAATGCCTTTCAGCACCGGAATCAATGTTGTGCCTCTGTTGTATTGCTTGACAATGCCGCTTAATTTTATCAAAATATCCTACAAATATGACGCATCTGCGATGCTCCGATTCCTCTCTACAAATATGCCGCGATGCTCTCTATTTCTCACTTCTCACTTCTCACTTCTCAATTCCCAGGGCGAACCATGCTGATCTTTTCCCCTTCCTGCAATCCGGCTAAAATTTCGACCA
>DZCT01000203.1:0-966 GCA_022736535.1 Desulfatirhabdium butyrativorans
TCGGAGATCATACAGTCGGAACCGTTACGGGCATTGTTTTCAATGACCTGAACGGTGACGGCGTGCGGAATCCGGGAGAAAACGGCATTCCGGGCGTGAGGGTAGAACTGTTTGATGCGGACGGCAATCTGGCAGATATAACGACCACAGACTCCGGCGGCAATTACAGTTTCAATGACCTGACGCCGGGCAGTTATACGATACGAGAGACAGACCCCGGCGATTTTGTCAGCACCACTCCTAACGCAGTAAAGCTGAATATAAGCGAAACTGCCGCGGGTCCGATTTCAGCCGGGGCAAATTTCGGGGACCGTCAGGAAAATGTCGTTGTTATAGCCGGAAGCATCAGCGGCAATGTTTTTAATGACATAAACGGAAACGGCGCGAGAGATGCGGGCGAAAAAGGGATCGGCGGTGTCAGAGTCGAACTGCTGAACAGCGGCGGCAATGTGATTGCTACGACCCTCACGGGTGCTGAAGGGTACTACAGTTTTACCGATTTGAACCCCGGCACATATTCGGTAACAGAGACCGATCCTGAGGATTTTGTCAGCACGACGGCAAATTCGGTGTTTGTGACGCTTGCAGCCGGCGCTTCGGAATTTGTCGCATTCGGAGACCGTCAGCCGATTGTAAGTGTTTTGGGTACGGTTTTTAATGATATAAACGGAGACGGCAAACAGATCTATTCTAAGCCGGGCGGCGAAAACGGCATCGCCGGTGTGACGGTTTTGCTGAAAGATGATTTCGGAAATATCATTGCAACCGCAACAAGCGATGAAAACGGTGACTACGCTTTTAATGACATTCCCGAAGGCAGATATACGCTTGAACAGGTTGCATCGCCGGGATTTATCTTGACCGGACCGGGGAGTCTGCCTGTCAATATAGACGCAGAAGGACCTGAGACAGCAGATTTCGGAAATCTCCGCGAGGGAACCGTAAGCGGCACGGTATTCAACGATA
>DZCT01000203.1:1066-8583 GCA_022736535.1 Desulfatirhabdium butyrativorans
TAAACGGAAACGGCGTTCAGGATGCCGGGGAAAAAGGCATTCCGGGCGTCACGGTCGAGATGAAAGACGCAGACGGCAGTGTGATTAAAACGCTCGTCACGGATGCAGACGGAAACTACGTGTTTGAGGATGTGCCGCAGGGCAGTTACACGCTTGAGCAGATTGCGCCCCCGGGATTTGCGCCGGTCAGCGCGGCTCCGGTCGGTGTGAATGTGCCTGAGAACGGCGCGGCAGTTGCAAGTTTCGGAAATCTCAGAGCCGGAACCGTAAGCGGCACGGTATTCAACGATATAAACGGAAACGGCGTTCAGGATGCCGGGGAAAAAGGCATTCCGGGCGTCACGGTTGAACTGAAAGACGTCTTCGGAAATGTCGTGAAAACCGCTCTCACAGATGCAGACGGGAATTATGTTTTCTCCAATCTGCCGCCGGGCAGTTATACTCTGACCCAAGGTGAAAATATCGTTCCGGCGAATGTTGCCGGAGGCGCTGCGGCGACAGCAAATTTCGCCGTCATTCAGCAGACCGGAACTGTAAGCGGCAGGGTCTTTAATGACCTGAATGAAAACGGTATTCAGGATGCAGATGAAAGCGGCATCCCCGGTATAAGGGTAGAACTGAGAGACAGCAGCGGAAATCTGATCGCAACTGCTGTTACCGGCGATGACGGCGCCTATCTGTTCAGCAATGTAAAGGAAGGCAATTACACGGTTTCGGAACAGGACCCGGAAGGCGCTGTCTCCACAACAGCCAATACGGTTTCCGTTGCGATCCGAGGCGCCGGACCCGCGCTTGCCGACTTCGGAGACTGTATGGATTGCGAGACCGAGCCGACGGAATACCTGCCGCCGACTGCTTACAAGACTGTTTCCGGCGACCGTCCCATTCTTGAATGGGAGATGGTCTGGACTAACAGGGACAACTCGGAAGGTCTTCTGGTTCATATCGAAGTTCCGCTTCCCGATGAACTGACCTACATAGAAGGAAGTCTCGGCGCCGACTACGGCAATTTCTGGTATGATAAAGACAGACATACAATCGTATGGGAAGGTATTATTCCCGGAAACGGCGGAACCGTTAAGATAGGGTATGAAACTGCTGTGTCGGATGATGCGGATCATGTTGAAAATCAGGCATGTGCCGTGTGGGACAGAAACGGAAACGGCGAGTGGGAAGATGAAGCGGCGTCTTCGGAGCAGATTTCGGTCTGCACGGATAATCCGGATTCTTCGGACGCGGGCGATGCGACCGGATGGACCGCGCCCGAACCCCATAAACCTGATAAGCTGATGAAGCCGTTCTGAATTGAGAAGTGAGAAGTGAGAAATAAAGGACTGAGGACTCAGCACTCAGTCCTCAACACTTCTGTTTCTCACTTCTCATTTTTTTTTCAATCTGATTTAAAACGCTTTCCGCTTCATCAAAGCTGAACTCGTTAATCTTTTGCAGCAGAATTTCCATGTCTGCTTTAAACTCTGAATCCTCAAGTGCGGCAGCCAAGGCATTATAGCAGGACACTGATGCTATGGGGTCTGATTCCCTGAGACTTTGATGAAAATTTTCAAGAAGAAGGGAGGGAAGGTTTTTATCTTTTGCCTCCTGTCTCCTGTCTCCTGTCTCATCCCTCCTGTCTCCTGTCTCCCGGGCGGGGGCTGCTATGAGCGATATGTTTTTCTCCAATTGCTCAAACGCCGCGGCGAGACTGTCCGAGATATGCTTTATCTCATCTGTGTTACGCGCTTCGCACAGCAATTCCAGACCTTTTGCCTTATCGTAAATCTCTGTCGCCGAGATATTGCCCGATGCGCCTTTTAAACCGTGGGCTTTTGCTTTGGCAAGTTCAAATTTTTCTTTTTCAACAAGTTCAGCAAATTCTGAAACAAATCCTTTCTGCATCCGGCAAAAATCTCTGAGAATATCCGCATACAGGCCCGGGTCGCCTCCGAGACGTTTCAAGCCCTCGGCTGTATCCATGCCCGGAAGAGCCGGAATATCCGGAATTGCGGCTTGGGGTTTGGGACTTTCAGCCCGGTCTTTCATTGTCCCGCTGCTCTCCTCTTTCTGCGGTCTCACAGAGATATTCTTTTTGAGTATGGCAAATAATTCAATGCGGTTAATCGGTTTTGAGATATAGTCGTTCATCCCCGCGTCAAGACACTTCTGACGGTCCCCTGCCATCGCATGGGCAGTCATGGCGATGATGGGAACGGAGGAAGGGTTCGGAGTCTCACCTCTGACCTCTGACCCCGAACCCCATACCCCGCCCCGAATGACCCGCGTGGCTTCAAGTCCGTCCATTTCGGGCATCTGAACATCCATCAGGACAGCATGATAGGATTTCTCTTTCACGGCTTTGACTGCCTCCAATCCGTTTTCGGCTGTATCAACTGTAATTCCGATGCTTTGCAATATCTCAGCCGCCACACGGCGGTTGATCGGATGATCTTCCACAAGCAGAACTTGCACTCCCGAAAATGCCGGGGTCCGGAATATTTCTCCGTTCTCTCTGTCAAGCGAGGCGGTCTTGTGTCCGAATATCTCCAGAATGGTATCCGACAGTTGGGACTGCCTGACCGGCTTGATGAGATAACTTTCCACACCGGCTTCTTTTGCCCGTCGAATGTCTTTTTCCCGTATATAACCGCTGATAATGATGATCGGCGGCGGATTTCCCATCGGATGCTTCTTGATTTTCTCCGCAGCCGTGATCCCGTCCATGCCCGGAAGTTTGTAGTCCATGATGATCAGGTCAAATTGAGAATTGAGAATTGAAGATTTCTCTTTTCTCAATTTTTCATTTCTCAATTCATACAGCGCCAGCGCCTCTTCCGCGGATGTTGCAGTCGTGATCTGCATCTTCAGAGACTCAAGCTGTTCTTTGAGTATCATCATCACGGTCTCATTGTCTTCCACCAGAAGCACTTTTAAGTGAGAAGTGAGAACTGAGAACTGAGAACTGCATTTCTCATTTCTCAATTTTTCATTTCTCAATTCCCTGAACCGGGCAGTGAAATAAAATGCGCTGCCTTTGCCGGGAGTGCTTTCCACCCAGATATTGCCGCCCATCATCGTCACTATCCGTTTGCAGATCGCAAGTCCCAGACCCGTGCCGCCGTATTTGCGGGTCACGGAGCCGTCCGCCTGCACAAATGCCTCAAAAAGCTTTTCACAAACCTCCGGCGCAATCCCGATCCCTGTATCTCTCACGCAGAACAGCAGCTCGATTTCTCCCGCATCGTCCGCAAAAAATCGCTGCGCTTTATTTTTGCACTCCGGAGCTTCACCCCTCACCCCTGACCCCTCACCTCTGACCCCTGCCTCAATACATATCTCCCCGTCATTCGTAAATTTGAAAGCATTGGAGGTCAGATTCACCAATACCTGACGCAGACGGAAGGGGTCAGAGACAAGCTGTTCCGGAACATTCGGAGAGATTTTGATGATGAGTTCGGAAGACGCTTCCGCTATTTTCTCAAAGAAAATATCGCAGACTTCTTTGATGACATCTCTCACAGAAAAGGCGATGCTTTCAAATTCAAGCTTGCCTGCCTCAATCTTGGAAAAATCCAGAATATCATTGATAATTCCCAGCAATGACCGGGCTGATGTTCGGATGATGTCCAAATATTCCCGATGCTTGCGGTTCGGATCCGCACTCAGCGCCAGTTCGCAGGTGGCGATAATGCCGTTCATGGGCGTGCGGATTTCATGGCTCATGTTGGCGAGAAACTCGCTCTTGGCAAGATTTGCCGCCTCTGCATTCTTTGCCATTGTCTGAGAATAGAGAATCGCCTCTTCCAACTGCCGGTTTGCTATTGCCAACTGTTCTGTACGCTGGGCAACCCGCTGTTCCAGTTCCTCATTGAGACATCTGAGAGATTCTTCTGCCCGTCTGCGCTGAATCAGACGCCACATTCCCTGCATCATCAGCGTCAGTTGGCGCACATCGGATTCATCGTAATCTTCGGGCTTGTTTGCCACGCCGGCAATCAGCACGATGTTATCTCCTTCAAAAACCGGAATGCTCATCAGGCGCAAAATCGGAACATGACCCTTGGGATAGCCTTTTTTCAGCGGATGGGGAGCAGTGTAGTCGTTGACGATGAAGGCGCTGCGCTGTTTCAGCGATTCTGCCCACAGCCCGGTTCTCTCCACAGGCCAGACAATCGCCCTTTCCGAAAGATGACATCGGGCCCGGGTGTGTACCGAGGACCAGGAATGAACGCTGAGAAGGGTTTCATTTTTGCTGGTAAAGGCAATAAAACCGATTTCGCTCTTGGTCAGTTGAACCCCTTTTGCGAGGGCAAAATCCCGAACCGCCTGTACGGAGGCGTCGGTCATCTGATTCAGTTCCAGCAATGCCTCCAGCCGGGATTCGTCGAGACGGAGCGCATCTTCCGCTTTTTTCAGCATGGTGATGTCGGTTGTCACCGTCACCATCCAGTCTTCGCCGGCAAAGGTCAGAAACCTTGCGGAAACAAGGCATCTCAGCACCCCGCCGTCTTTTTTTTTCATATAGGTTTCAAAGCCTTTGATCTCTTTTTTCTCTCTGACAACTTCAGTGATATGCGCCATATCCTCGGAGTGTACAAAAAGACTGAGTTTGCAGGCAGTGTTTTCCGACGCGGTATCAAGGCTGTATCCGAATATCGTACAGAAAGCTTCGTTGACCTGAATGAGATGTCCGTCTGCCATCCGGATCATCATCATCGGATCGGGCGCCGCCTCCAGCGTGCGCCGGTATCGCTCCTCACTCGCGTGAACTTCCTGTCGCAACTGCTCAAGCGATTTGTTCACGCGGCTGTAAAGCTTGGCGTTTTCAATGGCAATGGCAGCGTGATCCGAGAGCATGGTAAAGAAAAACCGGTCGCTTTCGCTGAATTCCGCCAGACGATGCCCCGAATCCGCATAAAGAATCCCCACAGGTCTGTCCCCGAAAAGCAGGGGCGAACACATCACCGACTGAAGATCAAGCGCGGCAATGCTTGCAGACATATCGGTGTGATCCTCTCCGAAACTCATCCGAAATACGGTTTCTTTGCTTTCAATTGCCCGCCTCACAGTGGAATGCGAAAAGAGTGATTCCCGCAACTCATATTGTTTCAAAGGGATATTGCGGACTGCGCCGGTATCGGGCAGGATATTTCCCTTTTCATCGGTCAGCGCGATAAAGCCCCGCTCCGCTCCTACGAGGCTGAGGACTTCTTTAAGCACAATGTTGAGGATGTTTTCCAGACTGTCCAAGGAAATCATCCTGCCGGTGACTTCTTTCAGGCGCAGGAAGTCTTTCTTTATCACCGCGTTCCATAAGCGGTTCATGATGTCGGCGACTTTTGCTTCAGAATCATTTTCATTTAAATAAAGAATCGTTACATCCACAGAAAGGTTGATTTTATCTCCTGAGAGGAGTTTTTTTCTTTTGATCTGTTCGCCGTTGACAAAGACATGATTCTTCGCGTCCCTGTCAATGAGGGTGTAGGTGTTTCCTTCTTTTATCAGTACGGCATGGCTTCGGGAAACCTTGGGCGCATCAAACACGATGTCATTTTCTGTTCCTCTGCCCAGACGGTATCTGTTTTTTTTAAGCGGAATCTGTCTGACAATCTTATCGCCTTCAATCTGAATTAACCGCTTCATCTGTAACTGCTCCGAAAAAAAGAAATTACGGTAAATTAATATCACGCCGGCGGGGTTCGAGGTTCGGGGTTTTCCCTCTGACCTCCTGCCTCGCACCCCGAACCCCACCGTCCCCCCTCAAGGGGGGAATTTCCTGATATTGACCGAAACGTGAAAATGAGAATCCAACTGTGTAATTCATATCATATTCATTTCAGATTTTAATTGCAAGAACTGCTTCCGGCAATATAGAAAAATGTCTTTTTTCCGAGTATGATTTCCGATAAATTTTCCTGCTGTCCGAGTCCTTATAATTTCCGGTTTCATCAGATTTAATTTCTTGCTTTTTCACTCGTTTTATTATATAAAAAATTATTTTTCCGGTTCGGGGTTCGAGGTACGAGGTCGGAGGGAAAACCTCGAACCCCTCACCTCGAACCCCGAACCTTTAAGCATTGTTGATATAAACAAACGAGCAATCGAGGCAAAAAAGAAGGAGATGAAAAGATGAAGATTCAAGGATGTCGGATGCTGACGCCGGGAATGCTGATACTGGGAATGCTTGTTTTTTTCCCCCTGTGCAGCGTCTCAGCGCAAAACCTCAAACCCGTGCTGATCCTTGCCGATGTATCCGGTTCCATGCAGGATAAGACAGAAGGCTATTATCAGAGCGACCGGAATCCTGAAGACAGGGCAAAGGTTCATGTTCTCAAAGAACTGCTGGCGAGAATAACCCCGCAACTTTCCTGCTACAGCGGCATTTACCGATTCCGATACCTGTCCGGCGACAGCAGGATGTATGAAATCTTTATGCCGATAGCCGCCTATAATTACCGAGACAGGGCAGAGCGGATTCAGAAAGAATTTGGCACAGATTATGCCACGTTCAACCGCCGCACGCCCATAGCCGACATGTTGCGTCAGTTGGATGAGCAGGAACTCGGAAAAATAAACGGCAGAATAACATTGCTGCTGATTTCCGACGGCAGGGAAAGTTTTTATGCGCCTGAAGACAACAAAGGTCCGCTCGCGGCAATTCGCAGTCTCAAGGAAAAATACGGCGCGGAACTGACGTTGCATACTGTTTTCGTGCCGCAGCAACCGGAGAGCGACGCGGCTGATAAAAAGGGAAAAGAATTGCTGGAAAATATGGCAAAAGACGGGGAAGGACGCTGTTTTTCCGCTGTAGAACTGCTGAAAGAATCCCGAGAGGTGACAGAACTTTGCGATTTGCTCTGTGAGAAAAAAGTTGAAGAAGTCAGAGCGGCTCCGCCTGCTGCCGAGCCGGTGCTGGAAAAGCCCGTTGTCGTGCCTGTTATTCCACCCGCGGGTCCGTCAGATGCGGACGGCGACGGCGTGTATGATGAGCAGGATGAATGCCCGGACACGCCTCGGGGCGCACGAGTCAATATCAAAGGCTGCTGGGTGCTGGAAGGTCTGCTGTTTGCTTTTGACAAGTGGGATATTCGTCCGCAATATTATCCGAATTTGGATGAAGTGGTCGTTATTCTGAAGAAAAATCCGAGTCTTAAAGCGGAAATTCAGGGACATACGGATAATAAGGGAACGGCAGTATATAACGAAAAACTTTCCCGCAAGCGTGCAGAGTCGGTGAAGGCATATCTTGTGAACAGAGGAATTGCGTCGGAACGGCTTTCAACATCGGGTTACGGGTTCACAAAACCGGTTGCGCCGAATACCTCAAATGAAGGCAGAGCATTGAACCGCCGGGTGGAACTGAAACCGATCCGGTAGTCAGGATAATCAAAAAAGTTCTCGCAAAGAACGCAGAGGGCGCAAAGTTTCTCGTTCCCACGCTCCGCGTGGGAACGTCCCCGGCAATTGTAGGGGTAAGCCCCTGTGCTTACCCTTAATCGGACGTTCAGAAAAAGGGCAACCGC
>DZCT01000204.1:0-1318 GCA_022736535.1 Desulfatirhabdium butyrativorans
GTATTATAAAAATGAGATTCTTCGCTCCGCTCAGAATGACACCCTGCAATCACCTCTGCTACACCACTACCAAAAAATATAAAGGAAAAGCCGTTGCAAGGAAAAGTCGTTGCCATGCTGCTGGCGATTAAAAATGAGGAAGACTTGGAAATGCTCACACTGATACATTCAGCCGGATTCCGAAAAATTACGGATGATTCGGATCGGGAAATTCAGGAAGGCAAAGGCATCAGACATGAAGATTTCTGGAAAGAAATCGAAACTTCACCCTAAACGCAAACAAGGAAACTTTCATCATGCTGGTACTCGGATTACAGGGAAGCCCCCGCAAAAACGGAAACACCGATTTTCTGCTCTCGACTTTCATGAAAGAAGCGGAATTGTCGGGCGCTCAGACCCATGTTGTGGATGCGGACAAAAAAAATATCATTCCGTGCAAGGAATACACCACCTGCGAAAAAAAAGGTTTTTGCCCCATTGACGACGACATGAAGCATGAAATTTACCCCCTTCTCCGGCAGGCGGAAGTGATAGTCGCCGCCACGCCGGTCTTTTTCTACAACGCCACCGCGCAGCTCAAGGCACTCATTGACAGAAGCCAGACCCTCTGGGCAAGAAAATACAAACTCGGACTGAGCGATCCGCTCCGCAAAACCAGACGCGGCTTTCTGCTCGCGCTCGGCGCGACCAAAGGGAAAAATCTTTTTGAAGGGCTTCATCTGACGGCAAAATATTTTTTTGATGCAGTGGGCGCGAGTTATGACGGCAGTTTGACTTACTGGCAGATTGAGCATCGGGGCGATATGGAAAAACATCCGACCGTGCGGGAAGAAGTCAGAAATGCGGTTCAAAATCTCCTGAAACCGCTTGTCAGCAGAAAGCGCATTCTTTTTCTCTGCCGGGAAAACGCGTGCCGGAGTCAGATGTCCGCGGCTTACGCGCAATATCTTGCCGGAGATAAAATTGAGGCGGTCAGCGGGGGCAGCGAGCCGGCGGAAAAAGTCAATGCGCTGATGGTGAAGACAATGCAGGAAAAGGGGATAGACATGGAGTTTCGCATTCCCCGGTCGGTTCAAGCCGCGCTGGAAGCTGGAAAGCCGGATATGATCGTCACCATGGGCTGCGGGGATGCCTGCCCTGTCGTGCCGGGAGCGAAAAGGGAGGATTGGGATTTGCCGGACCCCGCGGGAAAAGACATTGACTTTATGCGGAATGTGCGCGAGGAAATTGAGAAAAGAGTGACGAAATTACTCGGCGATTTTGCAAAGTGAAAGTCTCTCGCAAAGGACGCTAAGAGCGCTAAGAAAAGCTTTTTTTT
>DZCT01000204.1:1418-8561 GCA_022736535.1 Desulfatirhabdium butyrativorans
ATAAATAATTCTTTGCCTTCTCTGCGCCCTCTGCGTACTTTGCGAGAAACTTTTTATTATTTCTCGCAAAGGACGCTAAGAGCGCTAAGAAAAGCTTTTTTTTATAAATAATTCTTTGCCTTCTCTGCGCCCTCTGCGTACTTTGCGAGAAACTTTTTTGCGAGACATCAGGTGAAAAAATGCTGCAACAGATACAGTTAAAAGACGCTGAAAATAACTTCAGAGAACTTATCCGAAAATCGCTTCTGGGCTATGAGTTTGTTATTATGATAGATGACAAGCCCGCTGTCAGGCTCGCGCCTTTTAAGAAAAAGAAGTATTCAAGAAAATTGGGGACGGCTGAGGGGCAGATAGTGATAAAAGATGATTTCAAAGAAATTCCGGAAGGTTTTGAGGATTATATACCGTGAAAGTCTTGTTGGACAAATGCACGTTCTTATGGTTAGTAACAAAGGATACCGGGCATCTCAGCCAAGAAGCCATAGATATATTTTTAGATGAGAAAAACGAAATATATCTGAGTGTTGTTTCTGCGTGGGAAATCAGCATAAAAGCCGGTATCGGGAAATTGGAGATAGCCTTGCCTGTCCATGCGTTTCTGACAGAACAGATAGAGTTGAATGAATTGTCGCTGTTGCCCTTAGAACTGGCACATGCAGCAAAAGTGTCCGAACTTCCTTTTCATCACAAAGACCCTTTTGATCGGTTGCTGATTGCACAGGCGATGATTGAAGACATACCGATCCTCAGCGGCGATTCAATTTTTAAGCGTTATAATATCAGAAGGATATGAGAAGAATATGATTCTGATAAGACTTATTTCGACAGAAAATTCATTCCCCCCTTTTCTAAAGGGGGGCAGGGGGGATTTCTGCGTAATTCAACGAAAATCCCCCTTAATCCCCCTTTTAAAAAGGGGGAAAACCGATTTGAACAAGGAGTCAGCCGCCATGAAAAAGATTACTTCACTCATCTTCTGCTTATGCGGACTTTTTTTTCTCTCAACGGAGAGCCGCGCCCTCACCACCGCAAAAGCCCGTCTTCCCTTTATCGCCAACAAGGGACAAGTTCACGAAAGCGTCAGATTCTACGCCCCGATCTTCAGCGGAACGGTCTTTGTCACCGCAGACGGAGACATTGTTTACTCGCTCCAGAAAGCCGACAAGCGCACGGCGATTACTGAGACATTCATCGGCGCAAGCATCAGAGCCATCACGGGAGAGGGCGAGAGCATCACAAAAGTAAGCGATTTCAGAGGAAAAGACCCGTCAAAATGGCGATCCGGAATTTCTGCTTATGACTCGCTCGACCTCGGCGAAATTTATTCGGGCGTCAATCTGAATCTGAAAGCTTACGGCAACAATGTAGAAAAACTATTCCGCCTGAGCCCCGGCGCTACGCCTGAAGCCTTAAAAATCAGACTCAGAGGCGCAACATCGCTGCGTGTAAACAACGCCGGAGAACTTGAAGCAGAAACACTGCTCGGAACGGTCACATTTACAAAGCCCGTGGCGTATCAGGAGATTCCGCCTGCTTCCGATGCGGCTGAGTCAAGAAAAAACTCCCCCCTTGAGGGGGGCATGGGGGGTGTCTGCTCCGCACAAAGAGCTGATTGCCTTAGAGAAACACCCCCCCTTGCCCCCCTCAATGGGGGAGTAAAAACATACATTGACATTTCCTACCTCGTGAACGGCGATGAATACGGTTTCAAAACAGGCGATTATGACCGTGAATATCCACTTTTCATTGACCCCATGCTGGCGGCGACTTTCTTTGGCGGCAGCGATGATGAATTTGCCGCCATCGCCTTGGACAAAGAGGGCAATGTCTATGCGGTCGGTGAGACATATTCATCCGATTTTCCATCAACTTCAGGCAGTTATGACCAAAGCCGGAACACCGGCAGCGATGTGTTTGTCTCAAAATTCAGCGCGGATCTGACAACTCTCCTGATTTCCACATTTTTGGGCGGAGCCGGCAATGATGCGGCGTATTCCGTGATCTTGGATTCAGGCGGAAATGTCTATGTCTCAGGCGAGACAAGTTCATCTGATTTTCCCACAACGCCGAATGCTTATGATACCACACCTTCTGCTGCGGCAAGCGACAGAGACGCTTTTGTAGTAAAACTTGACGCTGATCTGACCACGCTTTCCGCATCTACCCTTATCGGCGGAAAAGGCGATGAAACCTGTACCGCTCTTCTTTCGGACGGAAACGGCGGCGTCTATATTGCCGGTGATACGACTTCATCTGATTTTCCTATAACAGCCGGTGTTTTTGATGAGACATACAACAGCGGAACCGTATCCGGCGGAGATATTTTTATCTCCAAATTTGATACAAACCTGACCACGCTTTCCGCGTCCACCTTTCTGGGGCGCGGGGGAAGAGATGTTGTCGGCGTTGCATTGGCGTCAGACGGAAAAGGAAATCTCTATGTGAGCGGTCAGACCCGTTCTTCGGCTTTTCCTACAACGCCTGGCGCATATAATGAGACATTCACCGGCGATAACGACAATGTTTTTATTTCAAAAATCAGCGGAGACCTGAAAACGCTTCTCGCGTCCACGTTTATCGGCGGAAATGCGGATAGCAGTTTTGCCGCTTTGGACAAAGCGGGAAATGTCTATGTCGCTGGCGGTACGTTTTCATCTGACTTTCCAACAACATCCGGCGTGTATGATGAGACATTCAACAGCAGCGAAGGCGCGGGGAGCGATGCTTTTATCTCAAAGCTTGACGGCAATCTGACAACATTGCTTGCCTCCACATTTTTCGGCGGCAGCGATGCCGAGTTTGTCAACGGCATTGTCTTGGATCAAAAGGGAAAAATTTATGTGAGCGGCATGACATCTTCGGCTGATTTTCCCACGACATCGGTGGCTTATGACCGCAGTTTCAACGGCGGGGGCGATATTTTCCTCAGCGGCGATGTGTTTGTCTCCGTGTTTGACAGCGATCTGAAAACCCTTAGTGCTTCTACCTTTCTCGGCGGCAGCGCGGATGACTGGAGCAATTCGCTTGTCTTAACTGAAAACGGCAACATCTGTGTTTCCGGCGGCACTTATTCATCTGATTTTCCGATAAGTTCCGCTGGGTATGATAAGACATTCGGCGGCAAAAGCGATGCCTTTGTCGTAAAACTTGACAGTTGCCTCTCCGCGCTGCCTTCGCTCTTCAACTTTGAAACCGCGACAAACGAAGGCTGGGAAGCCTCGGCGCGGAAGGGCGAACTCGGCGTTTCCGGCGTGAATGTCTCTTCTGAACAGGCATACAGCGGCGAATACGCATTGGCAATGAATGTTCATCTCAACGCCGCCGATGCCGATCTGAGCAGCGGAACGGCGTCTGTCATGGTTCCGGGCGACATGGCAGGGCGTCCGATAACGGCATGGGTGAAGTTTCCCAAAGGCGCAACGGGCGATCCCGCTCATCCCAACGGCGTGCAGCTTTTTGTCAAAGATCAGGATTTCCGCATTCAGATGTCTCCCTGGCGAAACATCGGTTCGGACATACCGGAGGAGCAATGGACGCAGATCGAATTGACGCCGGCAACGACTGCGCCGACCGGCGGCTATACGGATGCGGGATTTGATCCGAGTCAGGTCATAGTTGTCGGCGTGAAGGTAGGCGCGGGAACCGGTTCGCAGACGCGGTTTCAGGGCTTATGCTGGCTGGATGTCGTCACAGTTGACGCTGCGCCGATGACGGTCCCGGAGTCGGATCATGTTTTCAACTTCGACTCGCTCACACCCGAACAGCAGGCGCAAAAGCCCTTCGGCTACGGTCCTTACTGGAATGCGGATCCGAACTGGGGAACGGCTTTCAGGTCTGAAGACATTACGGTGCAGAACGGCTCGCTTGCTGTCAATGCGAACT
Source organism: Desulfatirhabdium butyrativorans (assembly GCA_022736535.1). Classification (GTDB taxonomy): domain Bacteria; phylum Desulfobacterota; class Desulfobacteria; order Desulfobacterales; family JAIFKL01; genus JAIFKL01. The sequence continues at coordinate 5,301 of DZCT01000204.1, forward strand.
TTATGACCGCATCTGAAACCGCTCGGAAAGCCTATATCGGCGTGACGCTTCAGCCCAATCTCGACATCGGCAACAAGAAAAACCGGCTGATTCGGGCAGAGATAAAGTTTGACTCCTATATCGGTCCCGAACAGATGCAGGCAACGCTTTTTGTCTATGACCGGCAGGATGCGGGGCCCGGGTGCCAGGGCGAGGAATGCCGCTGGTATCGGAGCAAAGATTTCCGAGTCGGCGGACACAGTTGGAATGAAATCACTTTTGATCTGGATGCGGAAAATATCTCCGATGACTCGCTGAAAAATATCCTGAAAATCGGCATTCAGTTTTATTCCAATATCTCCTATTCCGGTAAAATTTTTATAGACAATGTGACAGTCGGCGGAAAAGAAGACATTGCCAAAATTGCCAATCTGAATCAGGGATTTGTCTCCCGAAACGGTTCGGATTTTGAGTTGAACGGGAAGCCCTGCCGCTTTGCGGGGAACAATGTTTACTACCTTTTCTACAAGTCTCACTTTATGATTGACGATGTGATGGATACCATGCAGCGAAACGGCATAGAAGTGTTGCGGACATGGGCTTTCGGCGAAGGCATTCCCCAAAATACAGATGAGGCAATGAGTTTTCAGCCGGAAAAAGGGCTTTACTACGAGCCGGTTTTTGTCAACTTTGACTACGTGATCAAATCTGCCGGAGAACACGGCATCCGCCTGATGCTGCCCTTGGCGAACTACTGGTCAGAATTCGGCGGCATGGCGCAATACCTTGAATGGTGCGGCATTGACAAAGAAAACACACAGGCTTTCTACACAGACAGCAATGTGAAATCCGCTTACAAAAACTATATCAAAACTGTGCTGAACCGTGTGAATACGCTCACCGGCATTGCTTACAAAGACGACCCCACGATATTTGCATGGGAACTGGTGAACGAACCCCGATGCGAAACCTGTCAGAACGGAGAAATCTATGCGTGGATCAAAGAGATGAGTCAATTTGTCAGAAGCCTTGACACAAAGCATCTTGTGGGCATCGGCGATGAGGGATTTCTGCGGGAAAACGGAAATGCCGACATTTTCTATAACGGACACTACGGCGTGGACTGGGAGCAAAATCTCGGCATCGGTGCCGTTGATTTCGGAACGGTTCATGTTTATCCGGAACTCTGGGAGAAAGATGCGGTATGGACTTCGGAGTGGATTTCAACGCATATCCGCCGGGCGGAAACAGTCGGAAAGCCGATTATTTTTGAGGAATTCGGCATAAAAGGCGCAAACAGGGACGAGCTTTACAGACAATGGACAGCGCAGTTTGAAAATGACTCATGCCTCGGCGCTGACGGCGATCTGGTCTGGATGATTGCGGGCAAGGTGAACGGACCCGACGACGAACATGAGACAATTGACGGCTCGTATTACTATCCCGACGGAGACGAATTTACTTTATGGGAGCCGGAAACTGCCATGTCAATTATCAGACAGCATTCTGAAAATATGAGGAATTTATTATACATAAAAGGAGACATCAACAGGGACGGTTCTGTGAATCTTAAAGACGCGGTTCTCGCGCTTCAAATCTGCGGAAATATTGCAGAGACATCGGAAAATATCTGCAAAAACGCCGACATAAACGGAGACGGCAGCATCGGTGTGCAGGAGGCGGTTTATGCGCTCAATGTTTCCGCGGCGGGTATTTTATGCCCCCCTAAGGTTTCTCGCAAAGAGCGCAGAGGGCGCTAAGAAGACAAAGGATTATTTATAAAAAAAAGCTTTTCTTTGCGCTCTTTGCGGGCTTTGCGAGAAATAATAAAGCGGAAAATGATTTTTTTGCATATTTTTCTCTGAAAATACTCTCTTTGCCCTATTGACCTCTTTCTCATTTTCAGATACATAAACGGTCAGGGTGGCGGACTTTTCCCTGCCCTGCCATTTACAAACTAAGTTTATTTAATAAACTTAGTTTGTTATGCACCACTACCTAAAAAAAGAAAGGAGGCGCCCCATGGCTTTTTTTATCCGCAAGATTCATCCGCTGCTCAGATACTGCCTGTTGGTGTTGCTGATGCTCATCACCACTTCCTGTTCCCTGAGCAGATTTGCCGCAAACGCTGTTTGGCAACAGCAGACCGGCGAAATCTCTGAAAAAAGCGACACGCCGGAAAACCCTCCGGAACAAATCCCCGGAGCAGACGGCATTTCACAGAAAAATAATGAGGCGGAAAATGATGAGACGGAAAATGATGAGGATTTTTCCGAGATTGACGATTTGCGGCTTTACGCGGAAAGACTGGGTATTCCGTTTGAAGACGTTGAAGATGTTCAGCCCGAAATACAGGATGTTCGGATTTACGCGGAACAGCCCGGAGATATGCCCGCAGATATAACAGACATACCGCTTCCGCAGCCTGCAAGGGCGTATAACAAACCTGTCACCCATCAGCGGAAAAAAGATGAGCCGGAACTGAAATTCTACTCAAAAAATCCGGACATCGCGCATGAGGGGGCTGAAAACAAAGACCTGATGAAAGTGATCGCCTCATGGATAGGCGCGCCTTACAAATGGGGCGGATGCGGAAAAGACGGCGTTGACTGCTCCTGTTTTGTTCAGACGGTTTACCGGGAGGTTTACGGCATCAGTTTAAGCCGCAATTCCGGTGCGATGTTTGACAATGACCTGATCCCTGCCGACAAAGAAAATCTGCGGGAAGGCGATATTATCTCTTTCAAAATGAAAGACGACAGGATTTCGCATATCGGCATCTATCTGAAAAACAACAGATTTGTGCATGTGAGCCGCAAAAAAGGCGTTGTGATCAGCAGTCTTGACAGACCTTATTTTCAGAAGCGGTTTTACTCTGCGGGACGCGCGGTAAAAGAGGCGAACTGGCATATTGCACGGAAATCCGCACCGGCGTCTGCTATGTCCCGCAAAGAACCGATGCTGATATCCCGTACAGATAAGCGGGTGAAACTGTCAGACCTGGTGGTTGTGAAGCAGAGGAATTGAGGAATTTTTTTTCCCGCAGAGGGGTTCCCACAGAGTTCACAGAGAAAAAAAGCCCACAGAGTACACAGAGTTTTTTTTTAATTCTCTGTGGTCTTTTAAAACTCTGTGGACTCTGTGGGAAACTTTTTTGGTAGTCCTGCAAAATCGGTGATTTCTTTTTTAATCATATTGTTATAATGACCGTATTATCACATTTTCGGGAAACCTGCGGACAAAGCCCTCTCGAATACACATCCGCGTTTTCATCTGATATGT
>DZCT01000205.1 GCA_022736535.1 Desulfatirhabdium butyrativorans
AAGTGAGAAATGAGAAATGAGAAATGAGAAATGCTAAAATTTCATTTTAGCACTCCGGACGGTGTTGTCATTTCGAGTGTCCCATCCTGTCATTTCGAGCGGAGCGAGAAATCTTTCTATTTCTCACTTCTCATTTCTCATTTCTCAATTCCAAGGGGCTAATATGAGCATTAATCGTCAGACAGTGGAAAAATCAGTGCGGAGCATGTTTTTTTGTATTGCAACAGCTTCTGTGGCGATTCTTTTTATGATTATGGTCTTTCTTTTCATGGAAGGAATCCCGATTTTTTTCAGAGAATTTTCCCCGGGAGACGCCTTCATCATCAAAATCGGCAAAGTTATTGCAGGCGTCAAAAGCTTTCTTTTCGGGATGTACTGGTATCCCACATCGGATCCCTCTGATTTCGGCATTCTTCCGCTGATTTTGGCTTCTGTGTCGGTTATGGCGGTGTCGGCAGTAATTTCCATTCCCCTCGGCGTGATGACGGCAATTTATCTCGCGGAATTGGCTTCCCGAAGGGTCGGCGAGATTGTCAAACCGATGGTGGAACTGCTTGCCGCGCTGCCTTCCGTTGTGATCGGCTTTTTCGGCATGGTGATAGTTGCCCCCTTTTTACAGGAGACATTTGATCTTTCCACGGGACTGAATCTTTTCAATGCCGCGCTGATGCTGGCTTTTATGTCAATTCCCACGATTTGCAGTCTTTCCGAAGACGCCGTTTACAGCGTGCCGACAGCATTGAAAGAGGCATCGCTCGCGTTGGGCGCAACCCACTGGGAAACCATTATGAGAGTGATTCTGCCCGCGTCTGTTTCAGGCATCAGCACCGCCGTGATTCTGGGAATGTCCAGAGCCATCGGTGAAACCATGGTCGTGCTGATGGTTGCCGGCGGTGCGGCGATGATACCCGGATCCGTATTTGATCCGGTCAGACCCATGCCCGCGAGCATCGCGGCGGAAATGGCAGAAGCGCCCTTTCGCGGCGACCATTATTACGCGCTGTTTGCAACCGGCATTGTGCTGTTTCTTTTTACCCTGATGTTCAATATCATTGCCGATCACATTGCCCACAAATACAGACAGGTGGGCGAGGCGTCGCTGTAACATGCCGAAACATTTTTATATTTTAAATACTCATAAATGGAAGGTGGGCATTTCATGCCCACCCTACAATTGGTGAAAAATGAAAAATAGATGGGAAATCAAATGGATGCAGCATCACAATATATAAAAGATGAATCAGAAACAGGGATGAGCCTTTCTTTGAATGGAGAAACGGAAATCCGAAAAACAGCCGCCGCGCTGAGGAATCGCCGAAAACGGATACAGAAATTTTTTTTTACATTATTCCGTATCGCCGCGCTGATTAACGGTGCCGCTCTGTTTGTCATTATTTTTTTTATGGTGAAAAACGGTATCGGCGCAATCAACTGGACATTTCTGACCGAAGTTCCCACGGACTCCATGACAAAAGGCGGCATATTTCCCTGTATTGTCGGAACATTGTGTCTCAGCATCGGCGCAATTCTCGTGGCATTGCCCATCGGTATGGCATCCGCGGTTTATCTGAACGAATATGCCCGCCCCGGACGTATGCTCAGAATCATCCGTCTGGGTATCAGCAACCTTGCAGGCGTCCCCTCTGTGGTTTTCGGACTGTTCGGATTAGCTTTTTTTGTTGTTTACTTGAAAATGGGCGTAAGCATTCTTGCCGGCGCGCTGACGCTCGGCGCAATGACGCTGCCGGTGATTATCGGTGCGACCGAAGAAGCCTTAAAAACCGTTCCCAACACATACAGAGAAGCCTCTCTTGCCCTCGGCGCCACCAAATGGCAGACTATCTATCGGGTTATATTGCCCACCGCGCTGCCGGGAACGCTTACGGGTGCAATATTGGGACTCAGCCGGGCTGCAGGAGAGACCGCGCCGATCATGTTCACGGCGGCGGTATTTTTCACACCGGAGAAGTGTCCCTCTTCCATACTCCATAAAGTCATGGCATTGCCCTATCACATTTATGTTCTTGCTACAGCCGGAACCGAAATCGAAGCCACACGTCCCTTACAGTACGGAACAGCGCTGGTGCTGATTGCGCTGGTGCTGGGAATGAATCTGCTGGCGATTGTCTGGCGTTCCCGCCTGCGAAAACGGATGCGTCAATAACTCACCCTACGCAGAAATCTCGTTGCGGGGCTCTGCCCCGCAGCGGATGACCGCCGGCTCTGCCGCAGCCGGGGTTTTCCGTGTGCAGCGAGGCAGAGCCTCGTAACGAGTGTGCATAAGATGAGTCAATAATCCTCCGGAGTGCGAAAACAGAACGCAGTGACTTTTTCGCAAAGCAAAGCAGGAACACCTCAAAAGGATAATAATGGGTGAAACATTAAAAATAAGTTCAAAGCATCTGAATTTTTATTACGGTGATTTTCAGGCATTGTATGATGTCTCTTTGGATTTCAAGCCTTGTCAGGTCACATCGCTGATCGGTCCTTCAGGATGCGGGAAAAGCACCTATCTGCGATGTCTGAACCGGATGAATGATCTGATTCCGATCAGCCGGGTGCAAGGCAAAATTCTCTTGGACAATGAAGATATTTATGATATGTCTTTAGATGTGGTTTCGCTCAGGCGTCGCGTCGGAATGGTTTTTCAGAAGCCGAATCCTTTCCCCAAAACCATTTTTGAAAATATTGCTTACGGAATGCGGGTGAACGGCATCAAAGACAAAGCCTTTATCGCCAGACGGGTGGAAGAAAGTCTCAAACAGGCGGCGCTCTGGGAAGAAGTCAGAGACAGGCTTCATGAATCGGCGCTGGGCTTATCCGGAGGACAGCAGCAGCGTCTGTGCATTGCCCGCGCTTTAGCCGTGGAGCCGGAAGTGCTTCTGATGGACGAACCCTGTTCCGCACTGGATCCCATCGCCACTCAGAAAATCGAAGAACTGATTTATGAGTTGAAAAAAAATTACACGATTATTATCGTGACGCACAGTATGCAACAGGCAGCAAGAGTTTCCGACATGACCGCTTTTTTTTATATCGGAAAGCTCATAGAAGTCGGCGAAACCGACAGTCTTTTCACACGCCCCAAGCTGAAACAGACAGAAGACTACATAACCGGGCGTTTCGGATAAATCTTGTAATTGAGAAGTGAGAAATACTGTCATTTCGAGTACAGCGAGAAATCTTCTCAATTCTCAATTCTCAATTTTAAATAAAAGAGAGATACTACTATGCAGGTGATGAGGGAAAAACATTTTCACAGGGAACTTGAAAAATTAAAAAACAGTGTGCTTTCGCTGGGTGCGATGGTAGAGGAGCGCGTCCGCACGGCAAGGCAGTGTGTGGAAAACAGAGACGCCGAACTTGCTGAAAAAATTATCAGAACAGACCATGAGATTGATGAGACAGAAATTGAAATTGAAGAAGAATGTCTGAAAATTCTGGCGCTGTATCAGCCGGTTGCCGTGGATCTTCGATTTATCATTGCAATCATAAAAATCAACAATGACCTTGAACGAATCGGCGATCAGGCAAAAAATATCGCTCAACGGGTAAAAATTATTGCAAAGCGTGAAAAAATCGAAGTTGCGTTTGATTATTCCCACATGTCCGAAAAGGTTGAATCCATGCTCAGGAAAAGCCTGGATGCGCTGGTAAAATTAGACTGTGATCTTGCACTGAATGTATGCGCGTTGGACGATGAAGTGGACGCCATCAAAAACGAGGCTTACGACCTGCTGAAACAGGTCATGCAGCAGAAACCGGACCGTCTCGGATATTTGATCAATCTTCTGCTGATTTCCCGGCATCTTGAGCGCATAGCAGATCACGCCACCAATATTGCCGAAGAAGTGATTTATCTGGTGGAAGGCGAGATTGTCCGGCATGAAAAATTGGTGATCGAACTGAATAAACGATTCATAAAACCTGCAATCTGATCCATCCCCCCTTTCTGAAAGGCAAGGGGGACCGAATCCCGACGATTTTCTCTTTTCCTTCAGGGCTGCTCCGGACACACAAGTTTTGTTGAAAAAATTTAAGCGTAAGTGTATCAAAAATTTAAGCGTAAGTGTATCATTCCATCGCTTCGGCTTGGAATGGCATTTTCCGGATCACCCGCTTTTGCACCGTTGCCGGAAAATCGAAAACACTTAAAAATTTTTAAGGAGACTTCAATATGTCCCCCGTATTGTTTGAAAAGAAAAATTCTGTCGGATGGCTGACCCTGAACCGCCCGGATCAGCGCAATGCTCTGTCTTTGGAACTGATGCACGACATGCAGCAAAAGCTGAATCAGATTGAAAAAGACCCGGAAATTCGGGTGCTTGTTATCAAAGGAAAGGGTCCTGCATTTTGTGCGGGACATAACATAAATGAAATCAGCGGCGACAAAGACATTCATCAGTTGCGGGAAATTTTTTCCGTATGTTCCGAGATGATGCAGCGCCTTCACCGTCTCCCGCAGCCGGTGATGGCACAGATTCACGGCATTGCCACGGCAGCAGGATGCCAGTTGGTCGCTGCCTGCGATCTTGCCATTGCCGAAAGCGGCGCAAAATTTGCAACCCCGGGCGTCAAAATCGGGCTTTTCTGCTCCACGCCCATGGTGCCGCTTTGCCGGGTCATCGGCAGACGCCGAGCTTTGGAAATGCTTCTGACAGGCAGATTTGTTTCCGCGGCGGAGGCAGAGCAGTTCGGGCTTCTGAACAGAGTAGTAGAGCCGCATGAGCTTGCGGAAGCAACCGAAAAATGGGCAAGAGACATGGCTCAGTACAGCAAATTTACACTGGGATTCGGCAAACACGCTTTTTATGCACAGACAGATCAGGATGAAGCCTCAGCTTATAATTATGCAAAAGAAGCCATTGCACTCAACTGTCTTGCCGAAGACGCCCGGGAAGGAATGAAAGCATTTCTGGAAAAACGCAGACCCGAATGGAAAGATCGGTAAATCTTCCTTGATGTTCCGTAGGGGTAAGCCCCTGTGCTTACCCCTTTTCCCCTTCTGTCTGCGCCCGCAGCAGGGCAAGCGCGGGAACTGCCTCTTGCATTTGAAATCCCCAATTATTACCCGGTCAATTTAATTCTGACGGGTGACCGCGGCGCGTCCGTTTTGTTTCAATTTCGGATTGTTTATATGCCGGTTTTTATCCCGCTCTGTCTTTTTATCCAGATTTTTTCGGACAGCTTCTGTCAAATCAATTCCGGTCTGGTTTGCAATGCAGACAAGCACAAACAGCACATCTGCCAATTCGTCTGCCAAGTCATACTGTGTCTCGGATTTTTTGAAACTCTGATCACCGTAAACCCTTGACATAATTCTGGCAACTTCTCCGACTTCTTCCATCAGCAGCGAGAGATTGGTCAGTTCGGAGAAATATCTGACGCCGACGCGCTGAATCCATTCGTCCACGCATTTCTGGTATTCGCTGAAGCTTAATTCCGACATTCGCTCTTTTCCTTTGTTTTTTTCATCGGATAACTCGGCAGGGCGGGCTCATGCTAAGAATAGATTGTCCCCGCCGCAGGCTTGCAAAACCGGCTCTACGACAGCAAGAAATTTACAGCATTCTGAAACATGCCGATGCCGACGGTGAAACCGGAATCCGAAGATTTTCCGAAGCGTTTTGCTTTTTCCCTGATGCGCGTCCAGTCCGGATGGTTGCTCGGATGATTGAAAGCTTCGGGATGGGGCATCAGCCCGAAAACCCGCCCGGTTTCATCGCAGATTCCGGCAATATCGCCGACAGAACCGTTCGGATTAAAAGGGAATTTACCTTCAGCAAGCCTGCCGTCCGGCATGGCGTAATACATCGCCGCCTGCTGCTGATTTTTCAATCGCGTGATAACAGCGTCATCAGCGTAAAATTTGCCCTCCCCGTGCCGTATGGGAAGTTCCATCTGTTCAAAGCCTTTTGTGAAAACGCAGGGAGACGCGGGATTGATCTTGAGATTTACCCAGTCATTTCTGAAGTTGCCGCAGTCGTTAAAAGTCAGCGCGACAGAACGGCTTTTGCAGTCACGGTCAAATCCGGGCAGAAGTCCCAGATTGACAAGGGTTTGAAATCCGTTGCAGATGCCGAGGACAAGATTTCCTTTGGCAATAAATTCAAGAATTTTATCTCCGATATGGGTTTTCAGCCGCACCGCCTGAATCACGCCCGCGCCGTGATCATCTCCCCAACTGAAGCCGCCCACAAAGGTCATGATCTGAAAATCTTCAAGCCGCACGGATCCGTCAATCAGGGAATTGATATGCACACGCAGCGCTTTTGCTCCCGCGAGTTCAAAAGCGTAAGCGGTTTCATTGTCGCAGTTTAAGCCGTATCCGCTTAAAACAAGCGCATTTATGTCGGTCATTTTTTTCTCCGTAAGATGAGGTTCTCGCAAAGGGCGCAAAGAACGCAAAGGTGAATGTCACCCTGAGCGAAGCGAAGGGTCTCAGTCTCGGAAAAAGATTCTTCGCTTCGCTCAGAATGACACTTTAAAATCAACTACTTCTACACCGTTGCCGATTTTTTTATAAAAAAGTTTTTCTTTGCGCTCTGCGTTCTTTGAGAGAAACTTTTTCAATCAAATACAATAGTTCTCGCAAAGGGCGCAAAGAACGCAAAGATAAGAAGTTTAATAACATAGTTTTTTCTTTGCGCCCTCTGCGCTCTTTGCGAGAAACCATTAATCCCTTCCCTTCCGTTCCCTGTCAAAATCCCGCTTTTCATCACGCTCCCGGATGCTTTCCCGTTTATCGTAACTATGCTTGCCTTTGACCAATGCCAGCGATATTTTTGCCTTTCCGTTTATGAAATACAGCTTCAGCGGCACAAGAGAGAAGCCCTTTTCATTGACTTTGCCGAGCAGTTTCCTGATTTCGTGATTGTGTAGCAGCAGCTTTCTCGGTCTCAACGCCTCATGATTGTCATAATGCGCAAAAGGATAGGGACCGATGTGCATCTGATAGACAAATACCTCGCCGTTTTTAATCTTTGCGTAGGCGTCTTTCAGATGCGCCCGCCCGATGCGGAGAGATTTGACTTCAGTGCCTTGCAGCACCAGACCGGCTTCATATTCGGCGATGATAAAGTAGTCATGTCTGGCTTTTCTGTTTTCACTGACAATTTTTTTATGCTGTTCTTCCATTGGATGTTTCTCCTTACCATTCATCTCGTCTGTTTCCGGTTTTATACTGATCCGATTTTGGTTTTTTGCCGCAGACGCACACAGACGGACACAGACAGATATCCGAAAACGGATATACGCATATAAGCAAAAAGTGTGCCGACAAAAACCAAAAGTGGATTACTATAATACGTTTTCATAATATTTTAATTGCGGCTGAGAATAGATACGATATTTCAGATATTTTTTTAAAAATTCTTTTATTTCAGAGGAATGTAAATTATCTGATTTTTCCATTCGCCTTCATAACTCAGTTCTGCTAAAAGCAGTATATCTTCCATCACCAGGCTGATTGGTGAACATATATCCACTTCAATGACACCGGGAAACGATTCACCGGAAACAATGCGATTGTAGGCATATTTCGTTATAGTTGCAACATCATGCGTCAAAAGAATGCGGTCTTCTTTTGCTGTCCATTCAAGTACCGTCGGATCATCCGCACCGGAGAGATTGAAATCCTGAATACGCACAATATCCAAATCCGATCTCCTGCGAATCAGACCGCGCAGAATATTATTGTTAAAATTTTCATCGGCAGCAAATTTAAGCATCTTTTTTTTGCCTTGCTGAAAGACGCTCTCTGATATTTTCAGATGCAAATTTCATCCGGTTCTGTTTTTTTGCCTGATCAGAAATATGCTGTCTCTGAATCAGATATAAATCAACCTCTTTCTGATTTCTTAAATAATAGCTTATGACCGAATAGACGTCAGCCAGATTCAATGTCGGAAACTGAAGGATGATTTCTTCAGGCGTAGCCCCGGCTCTGAATACTGAAACGATGGTATCCATTGTCACACGGGTATTTCCCACCCGTATAACGCCGTCCTTGTCTGTTCTGAGCGGTAAAGGTTCATTCACTGATGCTAACATTTTCGACCTCACTTTTCTTATTCCGGCAATCATTGCCATTCTGATTTCACACAGAGATTTAAAGATATACAAGTTTTGAAATCGGCTCATCAGACATTATCGGAAATAAGCATCTGGCGTGACCGGAGATATTGACTGCAACGGAACTGTTGACCTGCGGGATGTCTTGCCGGCTTTGAAAGTGTCCGCAGGACCGGAAACGGGTGCAGCATAACGGCTGACTCGGACTCGGGCTATGTTGCATGAGGTGTTGACATGAACGGAGACCATCAGGTCGGTCAGGAAGAAGCGATTTATGTATTGCAGCTTTTAGCGGAATAACGGAATACCGACATGCCCCTACGATGTCCGGTTATATTAGACATTTTCGGAAATAAGCGGTGAATCTCCCGCAAAGACCGCAAAGCCGCCGAAAATTGCAGAACGGACGCTTTCTCTCTTTCTTCTTTGCGCCCTCTGCGCCCTTTGCGAGAACCTTTTTTATTTCCGAAAAAGTCTAT
>DZCT01000666.1 GCA_022736535.1 Desulfatirhabdium butyrativorans
TATAATACGCTGTTATAATAAGAGATTCTTCACTGCGTTCAGAATGACAGGGACAGAGTTTGTCACCTCTTCTACACCACTACCCCAAATTACAGAAAAATACTTTCAACAGCGATTCGGCATAATCATTGAAGTCTGATTTTAAAAAAAACTCAGAAATGACTTCCGGCTGAATTTCTGAATCACCGGGGTTCCGGTTCCGTGCCGAACCGCCTTCAACACTTTTTCTTTGTCAGCAGGAACGGTACCGGCAAGCATAAGTACCGGCAGATGTTCAAAGGCTTCTTTCACCATCGGCGTACTCGGTCCTAGCATCACCGTTTTAACATTTTTGCCGACATTTTGAAGAATGTCTTCAGTCGTGTTGTTCAAAAGAGAAGTTGAGGTCAGAAAAAGCACATCTGCCCAGTTTGAAAGCTTTTCATCAAAATCTCCCTTTTTGCCCAAGCCCCGAAATTCATCTTTCACTTCTACTTCCGCCCCTTTTTCCGAAAACATTTTCATCAGGGGACCGAAAAAACCCACCATTGCAACTTTTGTTCCTTTGCCGATAGCGAATTTTTCAAACAATATCTTATTGCCGGGGTCCTGGGGCAGCAAAAGCGCATTTTCATAATTCAGGGCATTCACAAGCGCAAGCGCCATGCTTCTCTGAATGGGATCGCTGCTTTTGATCTTTTCAAGAAGTTCTATCGCCGGCTGCCCCTCATAGTCGCAGTAGTTCTGATTCAGAGTGCAGGTAACTTTATTTTCAAAATAAGTATAGGCAATTCCGATGCCGCTGTCCGAAGTTGTAACCGCCGTATAGCCGAGTCCGAGAATCAGCATCTCGACCTTTACCTGCTTTGCCTTTTCCGCAAAAATATTATAAAATCTGTTGTTCAGTTCCATTTCTGACAAATTCCTTTAAACTCAGACACGCTCCGTAGGAGCATTATATTTGTAGCATCTAAAATCCCGCCCCGGCGGGCCATAGATAATAAAACCCTGTGTGCAGAGACATCAGCGATTCCGGCAGTCCCAGACTGAGAAAAGAGAATTTTTTTTCACCGGCTTTCATATCGGATGTATTGTAAATATTGTCATCCGGATATTCGCTGCGGCGAAAAACCACGACTTTGGCATCCTCCGGCAGACCGGACAGGGATTTTGCCTTTGCAAGCGCATCGCTCAAATAGCCGATTTCATCTATCAGACCGAGTTCCTGCGCTTTTTCCGCAAGACAGATCCGGGCTGTGGAAATTTCTGCCAAAGCTTTTTCATCCGGCTTTCGGTGAATCTCCACAAGATGAATAAATTTTTCCGCCAACTCTGCCACCATTGCCCTGAGCATTTCTTCCTCTTCTTCCGTGATTTTCCGAAAAGGCGAAAACATATCTTTGTTTTTTCCGGATTTATTTACCGCCATATCTATGCCGAGCTTTTCCATCAGACCGTTTACACCGGGTCGCATGAAGATGACGCCCACAGAGCCGGTCACTGTTGTGGGATGCGCCATAATGACATCCGCCGGAAGCGAGATGTAGTATCCGCCGGAAGCCGCCATATCCGTCATCACGGCAATGACTTTGACGCCGGTGCGCTTTTTGAAGCCGATAATTTCATGATACAGCATATCGCTCGCCGTGACGCTGCCGCCGGGCGAACTGACCTTCAGAAGAACAGCTTTGATTTCATCATCTTTTTCAGCCCGTTGCAGTTGAGAGACAATATCTTGAACCATACTCGGTTCGGAGCGGAGAAAATGATTTTCAGGCGTGTCGGAAATAATGCCCCTTACCGGAATCAGCAGAATTTTTCCTTTGTCTTTACCCTGAAGCGTAAATTCCTGAAGCGGGTCTGTGCTGTCTGTAAAAAGTTT
>DZCT01000206.1 GCA_022736535.1 Desulfatirhabdium butyrativorans
TTTCTCGCAAAGATCGCAAAGGACGCAAAGATATTGAAACTTATTTATTATTTCTTTGCGAACTTTGCGCCTTTGCGAGAACCTTTATTCTCTTCTTGTCTTTTATCTGAAAAAAACAGTTTTGACAATTCTTAAAATTGTGATATGAGAAAAGCGAACCACAAAAGCACGAAGGATACGAAAATACGAAAGAAAATGAAACAATTCGTTTTTAAAAAAAATGCTTGTTCTGAAGACCCTGAAATTGCCTGCGATTTTCTTGCCTTGCATACCGGGCTTTCCAAAAGCAGCGTCAAAGACGCCATGAACAAAGGCGCGGTCTGGCTGAAAAGCGGAAACAGAAAGCAGCGGCGCATCCGAAGGGCGAGTTTCCGGCTTAACGCAGGCGATTTGCTGGAATTTTACTATGATGAAAACCTGCTGTCAATCGAGCCGCCGCAGGGGAAATGTCTCAATGATTTGAAATATTACAGTGTGTGGCAGAAACCCGCAGGCTTGATGACCCAAGGCACCATGTACGGCGATCACTGCTCGCTTTCACGGCAGGCGGAGATATTTTTCACGCGCCGCCGGGAAATTTTTATCGTGCATCGCCTTGACCGTGAGGCGTCGGGCTTGCTGCTTTTGGCTCACAGTAAAAACGCCGCGGCAAAACTTTCGCAGCTTTTTCAGAATAATCAGATTGTCAAAACATATCAAATCGAAGTCCGCGGCAATCTGGCGCAGAACATGCCGAAAGGACGGATAGAACTGCCGCTTGATAACAAAAAAGCCGTGACCGAATTTGAAGTCGCTGCCTATCTGCCCGAAAAGAATATCTCGCTTGTGAATGTCGTGATTCTGACCGGACGGACGCACCAGATACGGCGTCATTTTGAGATGATCGGCTTTCCGGTCATGGGCGATCCGAAATACGGCTTGAAAAATAAGAATACCGATGGCATGAAACTTATTGCCAAATCCCTGAAATTTACTTGTCCTTTTACTTCTGAGGAAATGTTTTTTGACCTTATGCCTCGTTCCCACGCTCCGCGTCAATGCCGTTAAGTTAACAATTTCGTAGGTCGGGGTGAGCCTGCGAACCCCGACACTTGCCTGCCGGATGATGTCGGGGCCCCCGACCTACATTTTCTACTGCCGGATGTAGTCGGGGTTCGCAAGCTCACCCCGACTACATTTTCGCTATATTTTTCTCTTAACTTAATGGCATTGACTTCGTGCACACCCTACCCTGCTTTTTCATCCGGAAAAATCACGGGCAGGACAACAGTGAATACCGCGCCCCTGCCCGGTTCGCTTTCCGCAAAAATATCTCCCCCGTGATTTCTGACAATGCCGTAACTGACCGAAAGCCCCAGTCCTGTGCCTTGTCCCGTGGGTTTTGTAGTGAAAAAAGGATCGAAAATCCGTGAGAGATTTTTCTCTTCAATGCCGCAGCCCGTATCTTTCACTTTGATGACAATCTGCCCGGAAACAGCATCATGTTTTGCAGACAGCGTGATCGTCCCTTGGGTCCCCACGGCATGTTTTGCATTCATTACCAGATTCACAACTACCTGCTTTATTTTTTTTTCATCCAAAAGCACAGGCGGAATATCCGGCTCGTATTCTCTTTTCAGCGTGATATGATCCGATTCGGACTGATGCCGGATAAAATTCAGCACATCGTCAATGACTTCGCAGATATGAACGATTTCTTTTTCGGGTTTGGACATTCTCGCGAAATTCAGCAGGCTTTCAACAATATTTTTGCAGTTTCTGACATGCTTTTCAATGACTTTGAGATCGGCGTGGCGCTCGGTTTCCGGGGCCTCGTTTCTCAACAGCAGTTGGGTATATCCTAAGATAATGCCCAGGGGATTGTTGATTTCATGGGCAATTCCCGCAGACAGTTGTCCCACGGAAGCCAATTTTTCAGCACGGGCAACCTGTTTTTCAGAAAGCGCCAATGCCTGAGTCCGCTCGGCGACTAAATGTTCAAGGTTCTGATTCATATACACCAGTTTTTCATGTGCGGATTGCAGCGCCTGCCGGTCTTTCAATATCTCCTGATAAATTTTCCATATCCGTTCAAAAAAGAGCGTGACAGAAGCCACCACGGTCAGCATAAAGGTATTGACTGCCCCGCTGAAAGGCTGAACATGCTCCCATTTCTGAAAATTGCCCGACATCAGCAGCACCTGCCTGAGAATATGCCCTGCGGAGCGTGACACGGCAAAACCTGCCAGACCGTAACAGACCCATAGCAGATAGGTCCAGATCAGGTTATTCGGCTCCCGTTTTTTCAATCTGTAAGCCAGCCGCAGGCAGAGAAAAGAAAAAATAATCATCAGCACCGATCCTGCCACATCGGTTACCTGAATCAGCCAGCCGGAAAATTTCATGTCTCGTCACCCTGCTGTATTTCTTTTAACAGAGATTTCAGCCCTGCATAAAGAAAAAAAATGGCAGGCACGCAGAGCAGATGATCCAGTTTGATAAAAAAATAAAAGTACTCAATCCATGGACCGTGATTCACCGCCGTAATTCGGAACTGCCATGAACTGACACGTTCAGACTGAACCCAATTCATCTGTTCCGAGATCAGATGAACTGTAAACGCATCCGAATTCCAGAGAATGAAAAAAAATGCAGCATACTGAATATATCGCCAGCCTGTTTTTTTCACTAATTCCCGCTGTCTCAGCCAATAGATGAGAACACACAGGGAGAAGGCAAAAAAAATATGGGACATCTGATGAACATAGATTCCCTCGGGACCGCCGTGGTCCTGAGTTGCCAGCGCGCTGTTTCCGTAAAGCAATGTCTCATGAGCCATAAAAACTGCAAGTATTATCAGCTTGTTTTTCATAAGCGTTTCTGATGCAAGGGGTTTGCAGAGCGAATTTGCAGTTCTCTCCTGTGTGATTTGCAAATTCGCTCTACTGCCTGCTGCCGGGTACAGCATTGAACAGCATCCGGCAAAGAATATAACACATAATAAATATCAGCGGATATTTTGCCGACTCGCCGAAAATGAGCGAAAAGGGAAATATCATCGGAAATCCCACATCCTGAAAACGGGTCTGCATCCAGCCCATTCCCAGGGCTACGGGCCATAACACCGATGCCCCGGCTGCGACCTGAGCGAAGAAATAACGTCCGAACGCGTCATTTGCCTCTTTGTTGCAGGCTTTGTAGCTTTCTTTGTCTTTGCAGAGCAGGGCTTTGACCGAAAGATCGTGCATGTCAACCGTCTCCTGCTTCAGACGCTGATAATAAGCACGGTTGATGCGGCATACAAGTCTTGCGCTGATGTCTCCGACGATGACACACCAGAGGCATAAGATAAAAGTCCCTGCCAGAAAGCCCGCCATGGGGTTTTCAAACACCCGGTAGGGAAAAATCAGTATGGGATCAAGATATGCGAACATGGAATCCTTCAGGTCAGAGGTCAGAGGTCAGAGGTTCGGGGTGTGCGCCTCTGACCCCTCACCCCGAACCCGTTTTCTATAACCCCAGCAGTTTCAGCAGGTTCTTTCCGAAAAAGCCTTGTGCTGTATAGTCAATGCCCACATAAAAGGCAAGAATCACAAAGAGCCGTTTGAGCCAAATATCGGAGATATATCTGGAAGTCATAGGACCGATGATCGAACCGACGACAATGCCGCCAAGTTCTGTGCCGATCAGGGGCCAGTCAACAATGACGCCCTGTATGAAATAGCTGATAATGCTGGTAATCATGCTGATCAACACGGCAAATGCCGAAGTCCCCGCAGACAGATACATGGGAAGTCCCGAAATGCTGGTCAGAAAGGGAACCAGGAGAAATCCGCCGCCCACGCCGATAAATGCGGCAATTGCAGAAATGACAAATCCGCCCAGCACCGGATAAACCGGATTGAATGAAAATTCCACCCCGTAAAAAGTGAAGCTGAATTTTTTGAGGGTGATGCTTTGAACCTTCACGCCTAATTGGGAAGTATCAATATTTTCACCGCTTTTCATCCGCTTCATCGTGGATTCAAACGCTTCTGCTGCCTGTTTTGCCTTTTTCTTGCTTGCCTGACCTTTGGGTGTTGTCTCATACAGCATCCATATTCCGAGAAGCAATACAAAAAGCCCGAAATATCCGGTATATGCTTTGAAAGTCACTTTTCCGGCAGTCAGCGTCGGCACAATGTAGCTTCCGAACATGGAGCCTGCCGCCAGTGCGATTCCCAGCGGCAAAACTAACCGCCCCATTTTGTAATAATTGACCGATGAAATCAGCGCGCTGAGTCCCACCAGAAACTGATTCGACACGCGTACCGAATCTGTGATGACCTTGTTGAGCATGGGCGAGGTATCTTTAAACTGCCCCGCGTATTTTCCGATTCCGAACACCGTGATGTGTCCCACGCCTGCCATGACGCCGCCGAATGCGCCGACGGTTGAGAAAATCCAGCCTACCCATATTGCCCAGATAAAGGCAAGGGTAAGGTTTACCTGAATGCTGCCGGGAATGCCCAGAAATCCCGGCGCGCCCTGAGGATCAATCTGCCCCTTGTCTTTGCCTGCCGGGGCTTTGGAAATGGCTTCCTGAAGTTTGTCCGCATACGCGACGCCTGTGGATATGAGCGGGGATATAACAAAAAAAGATACCAGACATACAGCAAAAAAGAGTTTCAGATTCCGATTCATCCATTATTCTCCTTAAATAAAAAAAAACAGTTCAACTTTCAAAATAAACTATAGACTACGAGTTACGCAGTTGACCTCGTTCCCACGCTCCGCGTGGGAACGCCCGCATAAACTGAGTTTCTTTAAGAAACTCAGTTTGTTGCTGTCTGTTCTAAACCGGGGCGGACGCGGAGCGTCCGGGCTGCATTCCCACGCGGAGCGTGGGAACGAGAACCTCAACTGCGTAACTCCTAAACTATAGACTTTTTCGGAAATAAAAAAGGTTCTCGCAAAGGTTCCGTAGGGGTAAGCCCCCGTGCTTACCCTGCCCCCGGGAACTGTCATTCCGAACGCAGTGAGGAATCTTTAAGCCAATTTTATAAGATTCGGCTCCCTTCGGTCGAAATGACATATCCCGCACAGAGGGCAACCACAGGGGGTTGCCCCTACTGCTTTGTCAATTCTGTTTTCGGGTTTTTAACCGCAAAGAACGCAGAGAAAGCGCAAAGTTTGTAAAGAACTTTGTCCGTCAGTTTCTTTTTGACAAAGCACTACATTCGCTTTGCGGTCTCTGCTGCCCGGCTAAGAATAGACGCGAGAGACTCAGCCGCTTATTTCCGAAAATGTCTGACTTTTCATAAGGCTGCGACTTTTTTTATCACCTCCTGCATCACCGCATTTTTTCCTGACACTTTCTATCAAGCAATCCCTGTGCCATCATGCTTACGCGGTCCCACGCCGCGGCGCATATCCGACAAAATTTTCATTTTATACTGTTAAGTCAGAATGATAAAATATAATCTTATGAGGAAGCCAAACTCAGGCATCCCGGATAATCCCAAGCCCTTTCCTGCAATAAAATATCGGCATCTCCGACAGAGAGATATTTAAATATATTTTAAATTTCAATATTATATATCAAATGCAATAAAAAATATGCACTGCAATAAAATTTGTGCATCTGTGAACTTCGGCTGCAAGTTTCAGGAGAAGATCAAATGAAGAGTTATGGGATGAAAGTTGATATGGGATTGAAAATATTGTTTTTTAAATTTTAAAATTTATTTTTTTCCATTTATGGGGCAGACAGTTGCCATCATTCAGGATCGCTTTTTATTGGCATGAATTGTGCAAAGGGTATTTCGGACGGACATTTGCCAAAGTCTGTTTGCCATACACAACGGAATTGTGATAAGGTTCTATTTGATTTCGTTGATTCTCTTTATGTAGGGTGGACAGAGCGCATCTGCAAATTCGCTTTTTGCCATTGATCTGCGCTCTGTCCACCGTGCATTTACATCACGAATGACATCACGATGAATGGATGAATGGTAAGGTGGGCAGAGCGCATCAACAAATCTGGCTTTTTCCATTGATCTGCGCTCTGCCCACCCTACATTATGTACATAATACATATAAATATAAGTACATAATCTACATAAACAGAAGAGGAAAACCGTCATGCACCTCGGCAAACAGCAGTTTTTCAACATGATCAAACAATTCCGGTTCCGCGAACTGTTCAACGAACTGGGATGGGACCATACAGCCAAAAAAGAATCTCTGACCCTTGATAATGACCTGTTCTCCTTGGAAGCCGTGGCGGAAAAACGGGATTTTGTCATTTTCGTATGCAGACCTGAAACCGCAGATGCGGATATGCCGCGGTATCATATCCGTAAAAAAATTGACGGCATTGTGAGCAAATGGCATTTTGAACATCTGATTATTTACACGGACAGCAGCCAAAGCCGGCAAATCTGGCAGTGGGTGATCCGGGAGCCGGGAAAACCGCTCATTGTCCGGGAGATGCGCTATTATGCACATCAAACGCCGGAACTGCTGTTTCAGAAGCTCAAAGGCTTGTTTTTTACTCTTGATGAGGAAGAAAATATCAGGCTGGTGGATGTCAGGCAGCGTGTTTCGGACAGTCTGAATGTCAACGCCGACAAAGTGACCAAACGGTTTTACGGGGAATTTAAGAAAGAGCATTCGGCATTTATGAATTTTATCAAGGGCATTCAGGAGCAGACAGATATTGACTGGTACACCTCTTTGATGCTCAACCGCCTGATGTTTATCTATTTTATTCAGAAAAAAGGCTTTTTGGACACGGACAGGGATTATCTGAAAAACAAGCTGAAACAGACGCAGAAAAAGCAGGGAACTGATCAATTTTACAAAACATTTTACCGGGGCTTTCTGCTGACCCTGTTTCATGAAGGGCTGGGCGCGGCAGCGCATTCTGAATCACTGAAAAAAGAGATCGGAAATGTGCCGTATCTCAACGGCGGTCTGTTTGAAGTGCATGAGCTGGAAAAGAAATATCCTGAATGCGATATTGACGATAAGGCATTTGAAGGAATTTTCAATTTTTTCGATCAGTATGAATGGCATTTGGATACCCATATCACGGCATCGGGAAGAGAAGTCAATCCGGATGTGATCGGCTATATTTTCGAGAAATACATCAATGACCGTGCTGCCATGGGCGCGTATTACACCAAAGAAGATATTACCGAATATATTGCCAAAAACTGCATTATTCCTTTTTTGTGCGACGAGGTGAGCCGACAGTATCCCAAAGCCCTGTCATCAGATTCACAAGTATTTGAAATGCTGAAAAAAGAACCGGATAAGTATATCTATGATGCGGTCCGGCACGGCACGGATTTGGCATTGCCTGAAGATATTGAAGCGGGCATTCAGGATGTTTCCAAAAGAGGCAATTGGAACATGCCGGCGCCGTCTGATTATGCGCTCCCTACGGAAATCTGGCGGGAAACGGTCGAGCGGAGAAATCGCTGCTATGAGATAAAGGAGAAGATCAAAAAAGGCGAAGTTGCTGAGACCAATGATTTTATCACCTATAATCTCAACATCCGGCAGTTTGCTCAGGATATGATTGAAAACAGCACAGACCCGGCTTATGTGCGTCATTTCTACAAGGCATTGTCGGCAATCACCGTGCTGGACCCGACCTGCGGTTCCGGGGCTTTTCTGTTTGCGGCATTGAATATTCTGGAGCCTTTGTATGAAGCCTGTTTGCAGCGCATGGGAAATTTTATTGCCGAGGCAGACAAGGGAAAACACAAGTTTTTTGAAGATACGCTGGCAGAAATCAACGCGTCCGAACATCCGAATTTGCAGTATTTTATTTACAAATCCGTGATTCTGAACAATCTCTACGGCGTTGATATTATGAGAGAAGCAGCAGAAATTGCCAAGCTGCGCCTGTTTCTGAAACTTGCTGCATGTGTGGATGCCGATTATTCAAAGCCGAATCTGGGGCTTGAGCCGCTGCCGGATATTGATTTCAATATCCGTTCAGGCAATACGCTGGTGGGCTTTGCCACGGAAGCGGAATTGGATAAGGTATTTTCCACTACGGTGGAGGGCTTTTTGGCAAAACCGGCAATGACAGAGAAAATGGAAATGGCGGCAATGGCTTTTAATCATTATAAAAAAATTCAACTGAGCTATGGGGATGATGCTCAGTCCTTCAAAAAAGCCAAAGATGATCTGAACACCCGTCTGAAAGCCTTGAACCGTGAACTGAATCTGTATCTGTCCAAAGAATACGGCGTGAATCACAGCAAAAAAGGAGAGTATGAGAAATGGCTGAAATCGCATCAGCCTTTTCATTGGTTTGCGGAGTTTTATGAGATTATCCGGGGCAAGGGCGGCTTTGATGTGATTATCGGGAATCCGCCGTATGTGGAGTATTCAAAGATTGTCTATAAATTAAATGGATACAGTACAATTAAATGCGGAAATCTTTATGCTTTTGTAGTAGAAAGATGTTTGAATATTATATGCAGTTCAGGAAAGTTTGGAATGATAATTCCAATTTCAAGTTTATGCACTGACAGAATGATTGATTATCAAAAATTAC
>DZCT01000207.1 GCA_022736535.1 Desulfatirhabdium butyrativorans
TTGTGCATCGTCTGGACAAAGACACCTCCGGCGCGCTGGTGGTCGCCAAAAATGCGCTGGCGCAGGAGCGTCTGTCGTTTTATTTCAAATCAAGGACCGTAAAGAAAACCTATCTGGCGCTGGTTCACGGCGCGACAAAATCAGATGCCGGAACGATTTCGCTGCCCATCGGCAGGCATCCGGTTCATCGGAAAAAGATGTCAACATGCAGTAAAACCGGGCGTGAGGCGGAAACTAATTGGAAGGTCAGAGAGCGATTTCAGGGCGCGACATTGCTGGAGATTGCGCTCAAAACCGGAAGGACGCATCAGATTCGGGTGCATTGTGCGGCGATTCATCATCCGGTGATCGGCGATGAAGTTTACGGCGCACGAAAACCGGGGAGTCATCTTCCGCCGCAGGTGTCCGCAGCCATACAATCCGCCGGAAGACAGATGCTGCACGCGTGGCGGCTTGAATTTCCCCATCCGCTTACAGGAGAAACCATGAGTTTTGAGTCGCCGATACCCGAAGATATGGAGAAGTTGGTAGAAAGATTGAGAGATTGAAAAGCCCGGATTTTCTAAGCGGTTGCCCTCATCACAAAGGGTAGGTTTAACCCTACATAAAAATTTTCTCTTTTTTCAGTAGAATTAAAAAAATCATATCGCATTGGAGAAATACGGATAGAAGCAAAAACAGGGGAAAAAATTGGCTTTGTTAGATAAGCTCTTACACTCTTATATGTGTTGAGCTAACAATACCAATATAAGCAAAAGCTACAATAGCAGGCCTAAATATGAATAGCATTGCCTTCTTACTTCTTGATTTCAAGTTTATTTCAGAAACCATTTTATTATTTTCACGTAAAGCAACTTCACAACTTAGTGATTTGTTAATTATGTTACCATCGCCATAGAAATTAACAAACACATCGGACGAAACACAGAATGCTCTTGCAAGGCAAAGATAAACAGACAAGAAAACAATCAGAGTATATTTGGCAATCGCACATTTCCGTACTCTCGGTTTCATTGCCTGATTTTTTTATAAAAAAGCTTACATAATGCTAAGGGTTGAAATCGGCTGTATAAAATCAGACAGTTGAAAATCACGCCCACTTTATTCAAACCACTAACTGTCTATTTTTCCCGGATTCAAAATTTTCAACTCTTAATTCATATACATATTATTTTTTTGTCTGCGCTTGTTCATGGCGCAAAGAAGAACTGGTGCCGGAGGTCGGAATCGAACCGACATGGAGTTGCCCCCGGAGGATTTTGAGTCCTCTGCGTCTACCAGTTTCACCACCCCGGCAATTAATAATGCCTATCTTATAGGCGAATTTTCGGACTTTGTCAATTATTATTTCTTTTGAGATTTGTTTTTGTTTAAGTACGGCATCCATTAAAACAAGGGTTGAAAATGTAAGGATTGAAACCGTTCTGATGAAAGCCTGAATCGCCGACTCAGGCAAGCTTATTACAGATATCAGACATTTTCGGAAATAAGCGGTGAATCTCCCGCATCTATTCTTAGCCTGGGCCGCAAAGCTGTCGGAATGTCATTTCGGGCGCAGCGGGCCGAATTTTACAAAATGGGCTTAACCTTCACAGAAAAGATTTCTCCCTGCTCCGCCCGTCAAAATGACATTGCTTTGCGCTCTCTGCGCCCTTTGCGGGAACCTTTTTTATTTCCGATAATGTCTATTGTATCTCCAATCGCTCGCTCGGAAATATAATTCTATGCTTTTCCGATTACAATCCGCTTCGACCCAACAGCCAGTTTTCGATATTATATATAATATCGAGCAGTTCCTTAGACAGAGGTTTATGAATAAGAGCATCGAATTCCGCTTCAGTAATATCAATCAGCTTTAAAAATTCGTTCAAATCCGAAGGTTTGTTACCATTCAGACACAAGAGGCTCAATTCGGATATGCCCTTTTCCCGAGGAACCATGCCCTTTCGGATATAATGGCTGATTTCTTTACGCATACTGTCGAAGTTTTTCGTATGATCCGTATATCCTTTGATCTGTTCCACACGGCAGCTTGTTCTGGAAAAAGCTTCGGAGGGCCGTTGCCAATTCAGATGTTCACCCAAAATATCATACAATTCTTCAAAAGAATTCCAGCCCGCATACTCGGATAAGGGAAACATGACAGGAAAAAAATCCGTTTTGTCGAGATTTGCCAAGGCTTCCCGTTGATATTTCGTAATTTCATCGAGAATGTCTTCATTTTCATCCGGAGCGTAATCGCCTAAAAATATCGCCAATGCTTTCCGTGACAGTTGACAGACCTTGGCGAACTCCTGTTTGGCGGCGTTTATATCCGGCATACGGAAAGCATAGTCTTTTCCCCGTTGTCCTGATGAAAAGCCGCTGACGATCAGCGGAACCTGTTCTTTTATGGCAACCGGAAAAAGAGTCAAAGACAGAAACAGGGGACACAGACATACGCTGCCCTGTGACCGGAAAGAGGCTTTGTACAGCATAAGCAGTTTTCTTTCATCGAATTTGCCGATGATGTGATCGCAGCCCAGGGTCTCAACCGCATTTTTGATGTTTTCTCTCGCGCCTTCCCGAAACAATTCATTATCAACGGTAAACACGAGAACCCTTGCGCCGATGACTTTTGTCATATAATACAAGACATAACTGCTGTCTTTTCCGCCGGTAAGGGGTACGACACAGTCATACTTCTTACCCGTAGAACCGAATTTTCGAATAATTTCTTTCAATTCCGATTCTTTTTTCCGAAAATCCGTTTCAAGGGGTTGATAAGTCTCGCAAGCCTTGCAGATACGCTGTCCTTCTTCCACCGTCATAACACATTTTTCACACAGAGCCATTTGATTCCTCCGGTTTAAAAATTCATATAATAAAATAAGATTTCTTATTCTGCAAATGCGGCTGAGAGGAAAGTCTCGATACCGCCCTGTCTGTCGCTATTTTGATACATGAAGGTATATGTCGCGGCTAACAAAGGGGCTTTGTGCTTTTGCTGCTGTGTCAGTGCAAAACCGGCTTTCACGGATTCCAAGCCTTCGGGGATTTCTCCTTTTGCCGATGATAAGGCATCAGTCAATTCAGACAGAGCAGCGCCCTGACCGAGTCGTAATCCGATGCTGTAATTCTGGGCAAAGCGGCTGGAGCAGGTAAGGAAGATGTCCGACAAGCCTGCCAAACCGTAAAAGACTTCCGCGTCCAATCCCATGGTCTGCATCAGTTTGCTGATTTCTGTCATGCCTTTGGCAAGCACGAGCGCGCGGAAATTGTCGCCCAATCCGAATCCGGTGACAATGCCGATTTCCAAAGCCACGATATTTTTCAATGCGCTGGCGTATTCATAAGAGCGAATATCTTCTGATACGGCAATCCTGACTTTGGCAGAGGAAAAAGCGCGTTGTCCATGTTGCCGCATCTGTGCCGAAGCAGAGGAAATGACTAACTGGGTCGGCAGATTTTTGACCAAATCCAGGGTAATGTTAGGTCCTGAAAGGCAGCCTGTATGTGCGGTTTGCAGTTCCTCGCGCAGAATGCCGGACATCAGTTGACGGGTTCGAGGCTCAAAACCCTTTGTGACCGAGAGTACGGATTGCCGAACATGAGTCAGGTGTGCGATCCGTCGCGCAGCATCCCGCATGGAGCAGGAAGGGACAGCCATAATGAGTAATTGCACATCGGGAATATGCGTCTCTGTTTCACTGGCTACGATGACTTTCGGGTGAATATCCGAGTCTGAAAAAAACAGCGGATGCCGGTGCCGAGTATTCAGGCTTTTTATAACTTGCGCGTCATCCGTCAATAAGACGCAGGAATGTCCCGCACAGGCAGCTGCATGTGCCAAAGCCGTACCCATGGTGCCGCTCCCTATCACCGCGACTTTCAGAGTTTCTTTGTCAGAGACCACCGCTCACCTCGATAATTTGTCCAGTCAAATAGCTTGCCGCGTCAGATGCCAGAAAAACTGCTACCTGAGCCTGTTCTTCAGGGCTTGAAAGGCGTCTGAGCGGAATTGATTCCAACAGGGCATTTTGTTCCGCGCCTGAACGCTTATTCCAGAATTCTTCTTTGATTCTTCCGGTCAGAGTGATTCCGGAAGCGACAGCATTGCATGTAATGCCAAAGGGTGCGACTTCCCGCGCCAGTTTGCGCGTAAAACCGTCTATGCCGGCTTTGGATGCCGCATAAGCCGAGGATACTTTGTCTCGCCTTCCGTGCCGGGCGATTGAAGAAAAATTGACAATTCTGCCGTAGCCCTGCTTTTTCATCACCGGGATGACTTCGCGGCAGCAGAGAAAAGCGGAGTTAAGATTCAAAGAAAACAGAGATTGCCACTGCTGCAAGCTCATGTCTTCGGTCAGAACGCCGGACTGACCGGATGAAGAACTGCCGCCGACCGCGTTGATAAGAATGTCAATATGTGAATAAATATCTCGAATTTCAGCAAACACCTGTCTGACTTCGGCTTCTTGAGTGACATCCGCCGTATAGACAGAAAGCGCAACCGTATTGCCTGATTTTTCATTCAACTGCGCGTGTGTCCGGGCAAGTCCTTCGGCATCTATATCTATCAGAATCAAAGCCTTGACCTGTTCAGCCAAAAGCAGGGCAACGGCTTTGCCGATACCGTGCGCCGCGCCGCTGATGACTGCGATTTTTTCTCTTTTATGTCTCATGATCCCGCGCACCCCAGAGCGGCTAACATCGCCGACATTTTCAGGTTGACTTCCTGATTTTCACGGACAGGATCCGATTCTGCCAGAATGCCGGCGCCGGCTTGAACAAACAGCCGTGAGCCGTATTTGCACAGACTGCGGATTATCAGGGAAAAACGGCAGTCGCGCCCTGATGCCCAGCCTGCCGCGCCTGCATAAAGACCGCGTGGAAAGGGTTCTATATCACGGATGCAGCGAATTGCTTCTGTTTTGGAAACACCGCTGACCATTGTGCCGGGAAAAAGCGCAAGCATTGCGTCAACACAGTGCGCGTCCTTCTTCAGGCAGCCCTTCAACTCGGAACTCAGGTGCATGAGATTGCTTTGATAACTGATGTTGAGAAATTTTTTGATTGCCAGGGTATCTGTTTCGCAAAAGGGTTCTAATTCGGCAAATACCTGCGCCAATCCCAAAACATGTTCGGCTAATTCCTTACGGTCACACAAAAGCAATTTTTCTGCCAGACTGTTTTCCGAAGCATTTTTTCCGGCAGCCCGTGTTCCTGCTAAAGGATTGGCGGTAATGATGCCGGAATCGCTTTGCAGCAGCAGTTCCGGCGAGGCAATCGCCGCGCCGACTTGTCCGAAGTCCATGAGTATCGCATCGCTGTAAATCTGATTCAGGCAATACGCATTGAACAATTCCGGCAAATCTCCGTCATAATCGAAACCTATATAACGCGATAAAACAACTTTGTTCAAATCGTATGAAAACCGCTGTTTTGCCCGGGCAACAGCGCGCATAAAAGCATCTTCGGAAAATTCTGCACAATGAGAAAATCGGGGTATTTCGAAATCCCGCGGAGATATAGGCGTCCGGACAATATCTTCGAGCAGATGAGCATCCGGACCATTGTATTCGAGGGCATCATTTTTGATTCGGATTCTATGTTCGGGAATGAAAAACTGTACTAACGGAAAGCAGGTATTTTTATCAGGAGAAAAACCCTGTGTGCTGTGGCAGGCATCAAAAGCGATATAACCGAAAGCTTTGCTGTTTTCATCGGCAGCCTGATCGCAAAGCTGTCTGAGAGCATGAACCCATTTATGATTCTCTGTTTTTTCCCCGTTCAGGCATTTCAACTGCGCCTTTGCTCCAAAGCCTATTTCAGTACAGCCCTGATATATATGAAGATAATAAGGCGGCGCAATGCCTTTCCCGGTTTTCAGCCTGTGCAGAACAGCAAGCGGATTCAGGAATTGATTAATGTCTTTGCACAGGGTGATGTTGTGATTCATCGCTGTCCTTCAGGTTCTGATTTGTTTCCGCGCAGGAGAGCTTTTTCAAAGGCGAAAGAGCGTTATACATAGACGCCGCAAGCCCCGAACTGTAGAGCAGCAAAGCTGTCGGCATTCCGAAATTCAGTAAAAATACACCGGCAATCAGAATGCTGCCGGGAATGTAGGCCAGACGCATTGTCCGGTCAAGATTTTTGTTGAAATCTTCGGCGATGTCAAACAACTGATCCAATTTCTGCAAGGATTGGTTCATCAGTATAATCTGCGCGCAGTCTGTTGCCAAAGACGTTGCCCCGCGCATAGAAACAGAAACATCTGCCTGTTGCAGGGCAATGGCGTCATTGATGCCGTCGCCCACAAAACATACGGTATGCCCGCTTTGCTGCAACTGACGGATTTTGTCTGCTTTGCCTTCCGGCAGGACTTCGGCAAAGTAACTGTCAATATTGAGGCTCTGTGCAAGATGTCTCGTGGGATTCTCATGATCGCCGGACAGGATGCACAACTTCAGTCCGCGGCTATGCAGACTGTCAATCAGGGTCCGGGTTTCAGGACGTAACTGTACGCTTAATTCCAATGCGCCGATGAGGTGACCGTCAACTGCGACCATGACCAAAGAACTGCCGTTTTGCCGGCAATGGTCCCGGGCAGTTTCTATGTCGGCTGAAATCCGGATTCGGGATTGCTGCATGAAACGGGAACTGCCCACCCGAATATGCTGTCCGCGGTGATGCACCTCTACGCCGAAGCCGACTTCATAAGCCGCTGTATCGGGTGTTTCGATATGCAATCCGCGTTGTGCGGCCGCAGCCGAAACAGCTTTGGCAATCGGGTGAGTCTGACGCTTTTCGGCAAGCGCGGCATATGTTAAAACCTGCTCTTCCTGCCAATCAGGGCAGCAATAAATGCGGCTCACTTCCGGCTGCTCCGAAGTGAGCGTACCGGTTTTATCAAAGACGAGCGTATCAACGCTATGCAGTTTTTCCAGTGAACGCCCGTCCTTTACCAGAATGCCGTGATGCGAAGCGAGATTCAGGTGAGTGAGCATACTCAGAGGACCTGAAATCAGCATAGTGGAACCGAAACCGCTGTTCAAAATCACCACAGCCCCCCCGAGGCCGACTGTGAGCAATGCCACACTGCCGGCAGCCAGGACCGGCACTGCCAATTTATCGGCCAATTGTTCTGCACGCGCTTCATGCTCCGAGCGATGCGATGCGACATTGCCGAGAATTTTGACAATCTGTGCGGCAGCGGTTTCGCTGCCGGTCTGCGATACGCGCACATAAAGTTTGCCTGTCAGGAGCAGGGTATTGGCAAATACAGGGTCAGCCGCTGATTTTTCCACGGGCTGAGATTCGCCGGTCAGAATATGCTGGTCAACAGTAGCCATGCCTTCTGCCACATAGCCGTCAACCGGAACAGTTTGTCCGGCTGTCAAAATGATAATGTCGCCGATTCTCAACTCATCAAAACCGATTTCGGTCTCCACGCCGTTGAGTTGCACCCACACCGAACCCGGCTGCTGCAGGCTGAAGGCAGCCGTTAAACTCGCCTGAGAATGTGCCTGAGTACGGGCAGCCAGCTTGAAGGCAAAAAAGACCACTAATGCCATCAGATTGCTGACCACATAATACCCCGCAAGTAAGCCTCCCCATACCGAAAGAGTTCCGATCAGCCGATATTTAAGGCGTTTCTCATAGAATAACGCGTGTAAGCCGCGCTTCGCCAGGGGCAGCATAATATACACCAAACCGGCCGCGCTCAGCAAAGACAAGGGCGGATAGACAACCGATCCGGCAACGGCCAATCCTGTGCCTGTTGCAGATAAACCCAGACGGCGGTTAATATCGGCTTCCTGCACGTTATACTCACCGGAAAATGTCTCCAATTGTTGCGAGCGTTTTCGGCTGCCGAAGAGCGGGTCCACTTTTTCCTGCAAAAATTTTTGGTACCGGTCGTTAAGTGTTTTATAAGTCAAAGAATTTATCTTATCAGCCGTTTTTCTTCCGGAAAGCGCCCAGCCTGCCAGCAAACTGCCTCCGATGAGCAAAGTAAACAGCATCAGTCTGTCCTCACAGAAAAAAGATTAAGGCTGTACCAGCCTTTCTTGTCCGACCATTGACGTTCCAGTGTCATGCCGGCATCAATCGCCAGTTCACGGATATCGTCCCGGTCATACTTGTAAGCGCGATGGAGGCAAATCAATTCCCCGGGTTTGAAATTAAAGCGCTTGTCCAAAGCCCTGAGATTCACCTGCTGCTGAATCAGGCTTTTCAAGTAAATTTCAACCCTTCCTGCTTCGGCGTTGTAAAAACAGAAGCGTTTAAACTGTTCGGGGACAAAATCGCCGTCCAATTCCCGATTAATGCGGCGCAGAAGATTGCAATTGAAACTGTATCGCAGGGCATCCTCTTCTTCTGTGCAGCCGTAAGCCCGATGCAGCACATCCGCATCTTTTTTCAGGTCAATAGCCAGCAGCAGCCTGTCGTCTGCCTTCAGCGTGGGCAGCATTTTTTCCCGCAACAGCAGTGCCGCGGTAAGGCGGTCTGTATGTCCGATGTCACTCCCCAGCCACAACAGCAG
>DZCT01000208.1 GCA_022736535.1 Desulfatirhabdium butyrativorans
ATCTTCCGGCACTGCAACCGTCACGGTCAATGTGAATTATGTCAATAAAAGCCCTGTGATGGAAAATCAGCGTTTTTCCGTAAATGAAAACAGCCCGGAGGGCGCAGTTGTCGGCACTGTCAAAGCCTCGGACCCGGACGCCGGGGACAAGCTGACATTTTCAATTCTGTCCGGCAACACGGACAGCACATTCAAAATTGACGGCAGCACCGGAAATCTCACGGTCGCCGCTTCTGATAAGCTGAATTATGAAGCCTCTGCCCGCTATGTGCTGACGGTTCAGGTTTCAGACGGCGTTTATACGGATTCGGGAACGGTGACGATAAATGTTCTCAATGTGAACGAACCACCGGTGATAAACGATCAGGCTTTTTCCGTGAGGGAAAACAGTGAAAAAGGAACCGCGGTCGGCAAACTTGCCGCAAGCGATCCTGACGCCGATACCGTAGTGATGTTTTCGATGCTGTCCGGCAATACGAACAATGCTTTTGCCTTCAGCGTCGGCGGAGAGATAACCGTCTTCAACGCGGCTTTTCTGGATTATGAAACGGCTCCGCTTCATGAATTGACGGTTCAGGTCTCCGACGGACCCGGTTCAGATGCGCTCACGGATACTGCAAAGATCAGCATCAGCCTGACGGATGCTGCCGAAACGCCTGTGATGGACGATCAGACATTTTCCGTTGATGAAAGCAGTCCGAACGGAACGCTGGTGGGACAGGTCAGGGCTGCCGATCCTGATTCCGGCGAACTGAATTTCAGCATTGTTGACGGAAATACGGACAGCACGTTTGCGATCAATTCCGGCACCGGGCGGATTACGGTCGCCGACAGAAGCGGGCTGAATTACCAAAAAACAACGGTTTACAGGCTCACGGTGTCTGTGTCCGACGGCCCCGGCGACGATACGAACAGCGACACGGCGCTTGTCACGATCAGCGTCAATTATGTGAATCAGAGTCCTGTGCTGGCGGATCAGACATTTTCCGTGCCGGAGAACAGCACCGGGGTTTGGGTGGGAAAAATATCGGCAGCGGATCCCAATTCGGATAAACTGACTTACAGTATTGAGTCAGGAAATGAGGGCAATGCTTTTGCGATTGACAGCGGCACCGGAGATATGACAGTCAATGACGGCAGCCGTTTAGATCATGAAACCGCAGGCAAATATCTGCTGACAGTTCAGGCATCTGACGGCACATACAGCGACGCTGCGCTTGTCACCGTGTTTGTCAGCGATGTGAACGAAAAGCCTGCGGCAAAAGATCAGATATTTTCTGCGGATGAGAACAGCGCCGAAGGAATATTGATCGGCGCGGTTGCCGCAAGCGATCCGGATGGGGACCCGCTGACTTATACCATTGTCTCAGGCAACAGCAGCAACGCCTTTGCCCTCAGCAGTCAGACCGGCGAGATGACAGTAAAAGACGGCGCCCGGCTGGATTATGAAACGCTTCCCCTCATGGAACTGCTGATTGAAGTTTCAGACGGCGTGAACACGGTAACAGTCCGGGTAACGGTGAATGTGAATGACGTGTCCGTTCCCGGGGATACAGATGACAACGGAATCGTGAATCTTCGGGATGCCTTACTGATTTTCAAACCCTTGGTGAAACTGCCTGCGGACATTAAAAAATACAGCGGAGAAGTAAACGGCGATAAAAAATTCGGAACCGAAGAACTTATTTATATCCTGAAAAAATTGAGAAATGAGAAATAGGTGTTGTCATTCCGAACGCAGTGAGGAATCTGAAGCCAATCTTATACCATTTTATTATCGATTTTATTAAAAGGGGTGGTCGGCTCGCTTCGCTCGAAATGACAAAATTCTCAATTCTCAATTCTCAATCCTCAATCCTCAATTCCCTTAACGGAGTGGAAAGATGAATAAAGCGCCCGATCCTATTGAGCGAGAGACTGTTGCTGTGCAAGTTCGCATTGCCGACGCCCTGGAACGCATCGCCGTTGCATTGGAAAAATTGGCAGCGGGCAGGACAGGCGTGGCAGAAATCCAAACCGCATCCCCTGCCGCATCTGATAATGAGCAGGTTATCGAAGTTCATGAAATCGCAACAGAAAAAGATATTGCAGATGAAAATCAGATTACGGCTGAAAACTATGAAATTGAATCCGATGATGCTGATATTCCTGATGAAAATAAAATCACCACCGACGATTACAGGATTGTAGAGGATGACTGCCCGCCTGACAACGATGCTGCCTCTGACAATCAGAACGAGCCGAAGGAAAAAAGAAAGCATCCCCGAAAACCCTGTTCCATCGTAGTGGATTATGCCAGCCGGGACCGTGCGTTCCGGGATTATATTCGGGACATCAGCAGCGGCGGCGTTTTTATCGAGACCAGCAAGGAATTTTCAATCGGAGATGAAATTATGATGACCTTCTCGATTTCCAGCAAACAGAAACCCTTCAAATTTACCGGTCAGGTCGTCAGAATTACGAATCAGGGCATCGGCGTGAAATTCAAGAAAAAGTTTACGAAGTGAGAGAATTGAGAATTGAGAATTGAGAATTGAACACTTCTTATTTCTCAATTCTCACTTCTCACTTCTCAATTAAGGAACTTGTCGGCTTTATGCAACGATATTATTATGCTTTGAAAGCGATATTATTGGGACTGTTCATCGCGCAGGTGCTTGCCGTGATGGATGTTTACAAATCAACTGACCGGCTTTACGAGACGGCTGAAGCCCTCAGCGACGCGGGTTATCTCGCTGTTCCCAACCGGAATGTCACAGAGAGCATTACGGTCCCGGAAGCGGCTTTATGCGGCGGCATGTTTTTTACTCTCACGGTCGGCGCGTGTCTGTCTCTGCTTTCTTTTGCAGCCGCATGGATATGGGACCGCATTCTGAGGCGGAACAATTATCTGCTGATTCCTTTTCTGGCAGTCTGGTTCTGGTGCATCGGCGCGGTCAACATGGAGGGACTGTGCCGGATTCCCACCGCCTATTTTCTGCTGATTCCTGTGACCGTCTTTTCACTCACAATTCTTTGGATTCCGGAGCCGTCTCAACAGACTCGGATCAAAATTCTTGTTCATATACTGGGGATTGCTTTTCTTGCGCTTATCTCGCTGAATCTGAACTTGGATACAAAAGAAGCCTTTATCAAAATCCGAGACGACTTTCTTCTCTCCAATCCTGTAGGAAAGCAGATCAATGACTTTTACTACACCTACACCCTTTATGCGGCAGAGGCTTTCAAATCTTATGACCAGAAGCTGATTAAAACATGCAGCCTTGCTTTGGAAGACGATGAAATTCTTGCCGCTCGGATTGAAAAGGAACTGATTGATCACGACTATTTAGTTCTTGACAGAGGAAAGCCGGTTGATCTGGATATTATAACAACAGAACAGATGCTTGTTTTTAAAATAAAATTCTGGACTATCCTTGAAACCGCATCGGAAAAATTTCTGATATTTCCTCGTAAGATATTGAAGGAATTTTCCGAGCGGAGCGACAAGCATGTTTTTTTCCGAAAATTCACGCTGTTTTCCATTCTGACGGTTTCTTTTGCGACCATTTACTTCGGCGTTTATGTCTTATCCCGTATCCTGACAGGCTTTTTTGCAGAGCCTGCACGGGCTTCGATTTTTGCCGGAATGCTCACGGTGGCGGCAGTGCTGCTTTTGCTGCTCCCCCTGCATTTTGAGACAAAGAAGCATTTTACCGAAGCGGAACTGACGAGCGCAATGACTTCCGACAACCCGCGTCAGCGCACAGCGGCATTGAAATTCATCGTCAAAAATGAAATTGACATCGCGCAGTTTCCGGCTCACATTGCCGTTTTGAACAGCCCGCACATTCCGGAACGCTACTGGTTGGCAAAAACCCTGGGTATCAGCCGTTCCCCGGAAACTTATCCGGAATTAGTAAAACTTCTGAATGATGAAAATTTCAATGTGATTTACAGCGCGTTTTCCTCGCTGGGTCAGAGAGGCGAAAAAGAGGCGGTCGGAGACATTATCAGACGGATAAAAATTTCTGACAACTGGTATGTTCAGCAATATGCGTATCAGACGCTCAAAAAACTCGGATGGCGGCAGACAGACGCCCGAAAAATGCCGTAGGGTGGGCAACTTGTTGCCCACCGCCTGCAACTTAACTTCTGAGCGGGGCTGGGCCCAATGAGAAAATGCTAAAATTTCATTTTAGCACTCCGGAGTCTGCCTTCCGGAGTGCGTCATCTTATAAAAGCGGAGCGAAGCGACCGAATTTTATAAAATGGGTTAGCACCTGCTGAAATTTCATTCCAGCACTCCGGATCATCCCTTAACTTAACGGCATTGGGGGCTGCCCCCCCCCGCTGTGTCATTCTTATCGTGTCCCCGCCTTGTCATTCTGAGCGAAGCTTTTCGTCATTCTGAGCGAAGCGAAGAATCTCAGATTTCCCGCTCCGCTTGAAATAACAGCCTCCGGCGGAAAAATTTTCCGTTTTCTCAAATTCTGCTTGACATGATGGATAGGCTTGTATTATAAATAAACTATTTAATACTTGAATGTGAATCATAAGATTATGAAATAAAAAGCTAAAAAAAATCGAAAATAAAGTTCAGCGTTAATGTGAGTCATCGTCTCAATTTAAAAACCGCCAATTTTTAACTCCTACGACGATGCGAACAGAGACGCGCCCGCACGGGCGCGCCTCTTGTTTGCGTTCTAGGAGGAGGTGCTTGGCGGTACCTTGGTTGGAGCGCAAACATAGAGGCTGCGCCCTTTTTATTTCCGGACGCAGAGAAGGGATTCTTCAGATGAATCAGAGCGTCTCCGCCGAAAATTTTGCCTTATTTTTTCTTCTGAAAAAGGATATTTTCGCTTCTGTCCCTTCAATCTTTTCTTTCAGACATTCCGCATACACGCCGGGAAAGGGGGTAAAAAAGAAATAACAACTGTCTAAACCTATAGCCCATTGTATAAGCTATAATTTGAAGTCTATTCTTTTATGAGATAACTAAGGAGGAATAATGTTCAAAAAAATTAAGATATTTTTTCTCATAAGTTTTTTTTTCACATGTAGCACTTTATATGCGGATGATATTCTTGATCTCCATAAGCAGGAGCAATCGCTGACAATTCAAAAACGGGTTGAAATGGCAAAAAGTCAAAGCCATAACGGGGCGAGAAGTGACGATTGGGAATCAAGCAATCCGGATGACTTGAAGCCTCTGGCTGATTCTGTATGGCTATTTATTTATGAGGTCGGGGGTGCGACATTTACCGAAACGGTTGTCTTTAATAAGGAAATTAAATATCTTGATGATGGTACGGTTGCCGTTATTTGTGTGACAGAAAGCGGCATGGCAGGGATGGCAAAATATATAGATTTGCCTGATTTGGAAGGAAACGGATTCACTGTTTTTATGCTGGGTACAATTCTAAATAAGATGTTTGATTTTAAGATCGCGGGAAATATGGCATCAGGAAATTATTTCTCTCAGACTGTATCAACCGGAAAGCTGAACGGTCCTTATGATCTTGTCGGATTTAAGATTATTAGCAGTGAGGGTGTGGAGCAGCCCGAAAAAATCAAGGGGGGCTACAAAGCCACCGAAAATTTGTGGGTAAGAGGTGTTATTCAGACTGACAATGGACCGATTGACGGCGTATTTTACAAAGGCGGCGACAATACGACCGCTAACGGAGACAGAGTTGTATGGGGGTATTTTTATGCCAGTCCGGATGATGTATCATGGGGCAGTAAAGA
Organism: Desulfatirhabdium butyrativorans; assembly: GCA_022736535.1. Taxonomy (GTDB): domain Bacteria; phylum Desulfobacterota; class Desulfobacteria; order Desulfobacterales; family JAIFKL01; genus JAIFKL01. Next base: position 5,731 of record DZCT01000208.1, read on the forward strand.
TAATCCCGATCTTTATGTCAAAATCTGGTTTGATGTAAGCGGAAGAATTGATGTCAATTATTTCCATGTATCAGTGCCGAAGATTGATGTCTATTCAGATTATCCATACGACGGTTCTTACGATAAAAAAGGAACCGCTACAATGGATGAGCGATATGTTCGTCATGAATTTCAAAAGCAATAAAGCGAAATAGCTACCTACGCATTATCGCTATTGTTGAAAAGTGGGTTAAGGAAACAGGCATAGATATAAGCCCGACTCATAAAGCCAAACTTATTTCCATGCTGACGACAGAATAAAAAACGGGATACGGTTATTCAGCCGTATCCCCTTTAAAGACGGAGAAGAAAGAAATGAAAAAAATTTTGTGTGTGCTGATGTGTGTACTGGCGGCTGGGATTGCTTGGGGGCAGGAGCTATCTTTAGTTGAAGCTATATCAAGTCCTGATTCTTCAATTGAAGGTATCGCATTAGAAAATTCAGGCGAGATGTGGGTGTGTTATAGCAGTTATGCTACGGTTTATAGTGGAAAAATAGTAAAAATTGATATGGGCGGGAATGTACTGACATCTTTCAACGCCCCGGGCAAACTTACTTACTCTAACCTTCCAGCAACCGACGGACTTGCTTACGACGGGACGTATCTGTGGGTTATTAACTGGTCGGATGATAATCTGTATAAAATTACAAAAACAGGTGAGGTGGTAGGTTCTTTCAAGATTCCTGATAGCAGCGAGAGCGTAACTTGGGATGGCGGAAATTTATGGATAGCGAATTCATCCAGCAATAAAATTTATAAAATTGACTCAACAACAGGGACAATTTTACACACAATAAACTCGCCTGAATGGGAATCCGGGATAAAACCTGATAGTCTGGCTTATGATGGGCAATATCTCTGTGTTTCCAATAATGACGGAAAAAAAATATACAAAATTGACCCAAAAACAGGCGAGATTATCACAAAATACACCAACAGTTTCGATTACGGAACAGTTTATGCTCTTGCATGGGATGGGAAATATCTTCTGACAGGCGGATCAAAAACCAGTGCTATCAAGAAATATAAGGTTGCACAGATTCCTGAAGGCTATCTGAACCCGACAATGGAGCAGGTTGAACTTTTACCCGAAAATTACGAGGGATTGTTGCTATATTTTGATAAAGCATATTTTAATCCGGAAGTTGCGGATAATAAAATTACTTCTTTCGATAAAATCATATATGGCGTGTCCGCATCCAGTAAGGACGGGAAATATTATAGAAGTTATCTTGTTGAAGACACTCTCAATTTTTATGTGAATGAAAATTTTGCTACCGATATGATTTATGCAACTCTGCCCGATACTTCCTGTTACGCAAACTTTTACTGCTTTGTAGAAAAGCTTACCACTTCAGAGGGCATTAAAACATACTGGATGTGCAAAATTATAAAAATTGAGATACGCGGAGATGACGGTTATATTACTCAGACATTGGAAGAAACCGGAACGCCCCCGCCGAATCCGGTAGGTGAAGCAGTAAAAGCAGAGCGTTTAAAATGGGATGTGGACGGAGATGGGAAAAACGGTCTGCCCGAAGCAATCCGGTCTTTACAGGTAACGACTAAGCAATAAACATGCAGCCATGCAAGGTGGGCATAACCATGCCCACCGTTTTCATAAACGGGTCAAATCATAAATCCGTTTCCTGCGGCGGGTGTTTTTCTGTCCGGTCAATTGCCGAATCAATATCTGCCGAAATATCAGGCTGATGAAGCCGTTCCTCATTGTCAGGTATGAATTTCCCTGTTTTTATAATCATAATCCATATCCCGTCCGCTGTCTGTTCTGTCAGAACCTCTCTGCCGGCATATTTTTTATCCAGCAATATCTGTCCGTTTTTTCTGATTCTTTTTACAACAGCAGACGGCGGGGGCAATCTGTTCTTAGCCGGGCCCGCCCTGCCGTTGATTCTTTCAACATGCCTGACAAGCGCAGTAGGGTGGGCAGCTTGCTGCCCACCGCCTGCTAACCGCTGTGTGTCATTCTGAGCGAAGCGAAGCATCTCAGATTTCCCGCTCTGCTTGAAATGACAGCCTCCGGCTGAAAAACTTTCCGATTTCTCAAATTCTGCTTGACATGACGGACAGGCTTGTATTAAAAAACAATTTTTGCTATGTGATAATTGGATGACAACGCTTTGAAATAACATCTGAGACAGCGGGAAGGTCTTTAACAGGGAGGTTGAAATGCCGGTCAGTCTTTCAAAAGGCGGTAATGTTTCTCTGAGCAAAGAAGAACCCGGACTGAAAAAAATTCTTATCGGTCTGGGATGGGATGCGCGGGCAACGGACGGGGCAGCCTTTGATCTTGATGCAAGTCTGTTCATGCTGAATAAAAGCGGCAAAGTGAGAAGCGACAGCGATTTTATTTTTTACAACAATCTCAAGTCCGCGGACGGTTCGGTGGAACATAGGGGAGACAGTCTTACGGGCGAAGGGGAAGGCGATGACGAAGCGGTAAAGGTGGATTTGGAGAAACTGCCTGCGGATGTTGACAAGTTGGTCGTAGGTGTGACCATCCATGAGGCAGATACCCGTAAACAGAATTTCGGCATGGTATCATCAGCTTTTATCCGCATCGTCAATCAGGACAATAACCGTGAAATTGCCCGCTTTGATCTGTCGGAAGATATGAGTACCGAAACCGCCATGCTTTTCGGGGAAGTCTATCGGCACGGCGGGGAATGGAACTTCCGCGCGCTGGGGCAGGGCTTCAAAGGCGG
>DZCT01000209.1 GCA_022736535.1 Desulfatirhabdium butyrativorans
AATTCCATTTCGGATGTGATTGAGGGGGTAACTTTTAACCTGCTGAGTGATGCGACACCGACAGCTACCTCCACCATTACCATAACATCCAGCAGTCAATCAGCCATGGAATCAGTTCAAGATTTTATCGATTCATACAACCAGATGCAGGGATTCATCAACGAATCGACTTTTTACAACACAGAAACCAAACAACGTGGCGCACTGTTGGGAGATTCCTCAACCCGCAGCGTTCAAAGCACCCTTTCAGGGTTATTGTCACGGCGAATTTCAACTCTGCCTTCTGAACTACTGACCAACTTGAATGATGGGAATGGAGTTGATACCGGTTCAATACAAATCAAAGATCGTTCCGGGGCCATGGCGACGGTTGACCTTTCGAGCGCCAGAACAGTTCAGGATGTTATTGAATTGATTAACCATGTTGAAGGGGTGAGCATTACCGCATCAGTAAATCCGAATGGAACCGGGATTCAAATTAATGACACCAGTGATGGGTATGGAGCACTGTCAATTACCGATTTGAATGGTGATACATCGGCTGTCGATCTGGGGATTCAAGGCAGTACCTACAGTAAACGGATTAATGGTTCGGCGGTTGCTGATGCTGAATTTCTATCACTGACTCAACTTGGAGTAACATCAAATCTTGATGGAACGCTCACGCTCAATGCATCAACTTTCCAGAAATATCTGGATGAAAATCCCGGAGCAGTGGAAGCCTTTTTCACGCAGGAAAAAACCGGCATGGCTCAGGCAAAGCTGAAGAAGCAGGGACAGGAAGTTGCGATGCTGACGATCAGCGATACCGCCGGAAACCCGAGCGCGGCGGAGAAGTTTAAAAACAGCACGGCGAGCATCGCTGGCTATCCCTCTGCCGACAGCGGCAGTAAAGGGAGCGTCATTCTGGTGGGAAACCGTTTTCAGGTGCAGGTGCGTTCTCAGAGCGATGATTTCTCTCAGAGCGACCGCGAAGCATGGCTGCAAAAATTTGATCTCGGCGGTCTGGCGCGGCTCGGCAAGTAATTAGCGAAGTGAGAAGTAATTATTTCTCACTTTATTTCTCACTTCTCACTTTTAAGGAGATTTCTTATGGGTCTTTTCGGTTTCGGAAAAAAAGAAACAATTGCGGATGTTGTGAATAACCTTCCGACATCCGGCGTGACCGTCCTGAGCCTCAAATCGCTTGATTTTATTGCACCCGGAGAATGGAACAATATCACAAACTTTGATGAAATGCTGCGGATCGTCACCAAAGAATCTGACGGGGCGTTTTTGACATCCGTGAAAAATCGTGTTATTGAACTCTACGATAATAAATCCGAAGGCTATCAGTCCGCCATGCGCCTTTACCGGATGGTTGACAGCACGGACAAGGCACTGGGCGCGGCTGCCCTTGCCGACAAAATTTCTCAGAAAGTCAGTCTGCTGTCTTTTATGCAATATCTCACGCCCAAAGCAGATACGGCTCAGGCAATTGATCTGACGCTGAAACTGATTGCGGAACTGCTGGCTTTCACGAAAATCAACGGCATTCCGGGCGACAGCTTCAGCGATTTTGTCAAAGCCTTAGGCGATTACAGCGGCGAATCCAAAATGCGGATGGCGGCGCTGGTCTGTTTTGACGGGCTGATTCCGCTGGGACCGGATTTTATCAATTTTGGAATGGACACGCTGAAAAAACTCAGCCCTTCCCAATTGGAGAAAAACGACACTTTCAGCAATATCAGCGCGGATATTCCGGGTGCGGACACTCTCAGCAAGCTCGGCTTTATCAAAACCGGATTTTCGACAGCGCAGGCTTGGATGAGCAGTTTTATCGCCTCCAACAATCTGACCGGCGACAAAGTGATCGGCAAGCTGCGGCAGTATGTTGACGTGAGCGATGACAAGCTGGATTATTTGGCGGCATTTCTTGATGTGTTTACAAACTATTATGAACACACCGGAACGCAGACGCTGGCGATCCGGATGATTCAGCGCGCGGTGAATGAAGTGTAGATTCAGAAACAAAGATTTGACAACTTTCAGAGCTTTTCTCTGTGTTCTCTGTGGTTTTTTTCCTTCTCTGTGTCCTCTGTGGGAAACAAATTGCGGGAAACAAAATTTCCCACAGAGTTCACAGAGAATTTTAAAACTCTGTGGGGAAAAAAAATTGCATATCATGTTTATTTTTTTCAGAAATAAAGGGTTCACGCATGGCAGTAAAAAGATATTATTTCACTGAAGATGATTACATATATTTTGTCCGTCTGTTCCGCAATGCGGAAAAACTCGCGTGGGGCTACGGAGATGAAAGCGCTTCGCAACCGTATTGCTATATAGATATTGATTTGGAAAATGTTTCCGAAGAAAACAAAGCAGCACTCGGAAAAGACTGGAAAGTCTGTCTGGAACGCCTGAAACGGGACGCCAAAACGGTTCCGCCGCTTCATCCGCCCCGCAAACCGGACAAATCTTTCAAACAGCCGCGTCTTATTGCTGAAAAAGCTGTTGACCGCGGCAGAAATATAAGCGGAATCCTGAAACCTGCGGCTATTATTTTATTTATCTGTTTTTCTGCGGTTTTTGCCATACCCAAGGGCATCAGTATCAGGTCTGAAATTCAGAACGCCAAAGAGAAAAGTTTGGATTTCATGCGGCTGCTTCAGGAAACAGTCACGAGCAAGCCTGAAAAAAATAACGAAGCCCGAATTAAAGAACTGCTGAGTCAGTGCCAGAAACACATACGGGAAAAACGCCTGACTAACGGGGAGGAAGGCACTGCGCTGGACTGTTATCGGGAGGTTCTCAGACTTTCTCCTGAAAACGCCGAAGCCAAAGCCGGTTTGCAGAGCCTTGAAACCCAGTATGTGCTGTGGACAAAAAATGCCCTGCGGGGGAGAAATATTGAAAAAGCCCGTCAGTATCTCGAAGGACTGAGCAAAGTGAACCCGGCATCTCCCGCGCTGCCGGAACTGACGCGGGAAATATCGCCCTCGGCACCGATTTCATCGGAGCTGTCAGAGACCAAACAGCAGCCGGAGGAGACGGAGAAACCGCCCCCGAAAAAAGAGAAAGAGACGGAAACGCCTTCTGTCAAAAAGGAATCGAAAAAAGCGACTGTGCAGAAGGCAAAAATAAAACCGTCTAAAAAGACAAAGACGAGTCCGCCGAAAAAGACGAAAACAAAGCCGACAAAAAAAGTAAAGACAAAGCCGTCGAAAAAGACTCAGAAAAGAAGCGGCGTTGCCGAAGACCTTACAGAAACGTCTCTGGGGACCGGCTTTAATCAGAAATTCAGGAAGTAATTTTCTGGTAGTGGTGTAGAAGAGGTGACAAACTCTGTCCCTGTCATTCTGAACGCAGTGAAGAATCTATTGTTATAACAGCGTATTATAAAAAAGGAGATTCTTCGCTCCGCTCAGAATGACACATCAAAATCACCTGCTTCTGCACCACTACCAATTTTCTTAACACAGAAGCACGAAAGAAAACGAACCGCACGAAAAAGATGATCTTTTCGTGTTTTTGCGACTTTCGTGCTTTCGTGTTTAAAACAGGAGGAATTATGCGTTTTTTCATACAAATTCAGAAATGGCACTTATGCGTTGCAGGGATTGCAATGCTGTTATTTTCCTGCGCCGTTGCGCCGGTTCAGCCGGATCGGGACCGCCCTGCGGAATTTGAAGCCGCAATTTCTTATCTTGCAGACAGCCTTCTGGCGCAGATGCGAAGCGGTCAGGATTTGCTTGCACCCCTGCAAGACAGCACAAGGATTGTGATGGACCCTTTTGCGGATGCAAACAGCAGGGAACTGCCCGGCATCAGCAGAGAAATTGAAAAAATCATTATCGCCTCTGCCGAGAAAAATTTCATAAAGATTTCCGTCAGCCGAATCACTTCCGAGACGCTTCGCAATGCCGATTATGTTATGAACGGCGTCATTCGTCAGGAAGAATGTCAGACCCAAGGCAATTCCCAAACCTGTTACCTTATTTCCGCTGCGCTGGTCAATCTGAAATCCGGAAAAATAGCGGCGCGCAGCGATGTCCGCACAACCGGCAACCATCTGAATTACAGATCAGAACCGATGTCCGAAGACAGCCCCATGTATCTGAAAGACCGTCCGATGGAAAGTTCCGTGAAAATTGCTGCCGGAAAGGTCGGCGACACCGCAGACAGAGCCTATTACAACGCGCTGGAAAGCCTTGCCATGCTGGCGGAAGCGGAAACGGCTTACGGAAAAGCGGATTATCAGACCGCTTTGGATTTGCTGACAAAAGCATCGGAGCATCCTGAGGGACAACTGATGAAAACCTATTCGGGATTATACAGCACATACCGCAGGCTGGGGCGCATGGACATGGCGGAAGACGCGTTTGCAAAACTGCTGGCAGCCGGCGTGGAAAAACATAAAACCCTGACCGTCAAATTTCTCTTTGATGTCAATTCCGTGTCCTTCTGGAAAGACCCGGATTTGCAGGAGCAGTATGACATGTGGCTGCGTCAGATCGGAAAATACTTTAAAAACAGCGTGTTCTGTCTTCAGATTATCGGACATTGCAGCCGCACCGGAACAGAGCGTTACAATGACTCGCTTTCTTTGGACCGCGCCCGCCGGATTCAGAAGCTTCTGAATCCGGAGTTTCCGGAGGTTTCGGAACGCTCGGTGTGCATCGGCAGGGGATTCAAAGAAAATATCAAAGGCACCGGCACGGATGACGAGCATGACGCCATTGACCGCCGGGTGGAGTTTGTGGTGACAGATTGCGCCCCACGGTAGGGTGGGCATGAAATCAATGCCGTTAAGTTAAGGACGGATCCCCTTTGGTCCCCCTTTTTAAAGGTTCCGGGCTAAGAACAGGCAAGGGGGATTTGCGGCGGAGAAATTCCCCCTGCCCCCCTTTAAAAAAGCAGGGCTGGTAAGTTCTTCCCTCCCGGTCTCCCCCGTAGAACGAGTTTTCAACTCGTTTCACACCTTAAACGGGTTAAAAACCCGTTTTACTGCCGGGGCGGACGGCTTATATCCCGGAGAACTTAACAGCCCTGCTTTAAAAAAGGGGGGTATAATTTCTTAACTTAACGGCATTGGGGCATGAAATGCCCACCCTATACCAATTTCGCTATCAAAAATTGGTAGTGGTGCAGAAGAGGTGATGAACTATGTCCCTGTCATTCTGAGCCGAATCCCTGAGCCGCAGCCCTGAGCGTAGCGAAGGATCAGCGAAGAATATCTTATCATAACAGCGTATTACGGAAACAGAGATTCTTCACTTCGTTCAGAATGACACCCTGAAATCACCTATTCTACACCACTACCCAAAAATTAATAGTCTTGCCAGGGTGGGCAGAGCGCATCGAAATCCTGCTTTTCAGCCGTCCGGACTGCGCTCTGCCCACCCTACGGATTGCGGATTGACAGCCGCAGCTTTTGCACGGTTTTCAACCGTGTAAGACCGATTTATCATATTGAAAACTCTGTTTTTTTACCTGCGGTCTGTGCAGCTTTGAACAGTCATCGGCTTTCTGCTGTTCATATCTTTCAGAAAATATTCAAGGATTCTCTATAACCAATTTTCTGTTTTCAATCCCGGTATCCTTTCAAAATGACTGATGTTTCCTGTAATCAGAATCAGTTCATCGGCAATAGCAATAGCAGCAATTTGCAAATCCGCCAGAGACAGCCTTCTTCCTTTTAATTCCAAATCCGCTTTCAATTTTCCGCATATATGGGCAGACTTCATTCCGAACCTTGCAATATTGACAGCCGGAAGAATAACATTTTCCAGTTTTTCAAGATGATATTCAGGTCTGGAACTTTTATAAGCACCGTATATAATCTCCATAACAGTTATTACGGAAATAAACTGAGAGGATTTGTCACAGTCCTGAAGCCTCATGACAAGATTCTGAGAAGGACGTTTTTTCAGAATGTTTGTGATGACATCCGTATCAAAAAGATACATCTCTTCCCGCACCTCCGCCTTCTCTTATTGATTGAAAGTCTGATAACACAGTTTCGATTTCTTCAAATCCTTCCCACCTGCCGATAACAGACACAAGACCTTGCTGCTTTTTTTCACCGCTCTGCCCATCCTGATTGCGGTCGTCTTCTGCTAATTTCCGCATAATTTCAACCGTTTCTTTTAATTTATCTGTTTCTGAGGATAGTAAATCGGCGTACACCCGGGCAGGTATCCGAACAGTTACAAATGTATCGTCTATTGACGGATTCATCATGTTTCTCCTTACAGTTTTTCTTTTACGGTACAATAATGTTGCATCGTCTCTTTCACTTTCTCATTTTTTCGAGTCTTGTAGGGTGGGCAGAGCGCATCGAAATCCTGCTTTTCAGCCCTCCGCTCTGCGCTCTGCCCACCCTACGGATTACAGACTATTTTTCATCAGCTTTTTTTAAAGCAAAATCTATAATATTATTATGAATACGATATCCGCTGTTGCATATTTCAGTCAGTATATCCCGGATATTCGGAATAAATCCCTTCTGTTTTGCTTCTATAAATATCTCTGGCAATTTTTCTGCCTTTCCGCTCATCAATCAACACGATGTCGGCTTTGCATTCACGGGCAAGCTGAATCACAGAAGCTTCTCCCTTGTCCAAAACGCTGTTCAGCAAAATGTCCGGCGATTCGGAGAGTTGCCGAACCTGAATCCATTGTGAATTCTGATATAAAACAAGCCCCTTGTTCAATTGCCCGCCCTGAAGTATTTCTTCATGAACCGCTTGGGGGACAACTACCGATTCAAAAAGAAGCCTGAGAATATCCAATTTATTGACAATTGCCAAAGCAATCAGCGGACCTGTATTTGATATGATTTTTCTTTTCAAAACCTTATTCCTGAAATTCCGCTTTTATTTCATCTTCATCCCATATCACACTCGAAACGCCGAATTTTTCGCAGCTCAACAAGAATGTAATCCTCGGTATTCCCGCCAAAGACGCTGCCTGTCCCGAAGTCAGACGTCCCATTTCATAGAGTTTCATCGCCATTGCTGTTTTTGCTTCCTGTTCAAAAGATTCGGGGCTGATGTTCAGAATCGCCGGTATGGTTTTGGAATAATTGACAGATAATGTTCTCATGATATTTTTCCTAATTCCTGTCTGCTTTCAATATTATAGGTTTAATACTTGTAGGGTGGGCAGAGCGCATCGAAGCCCTGCTTTTGAGCCCCCCGCTCTGCGCTCTGCCCACCCTACGGATTACGGATTGCGGACTACGGGCTGACACCCGCAGGTTTCGCACGGTTCTCAAGCGCAAGGCCGATTTATCTTATTGAAAACTCTATTTTTTTACCGGTCGCATGTGCAGCTTTGAATATTGTTTTCAATGTCACAGATGCCGACGGATCAAGCAGCCTGTTTAATGTGCTGTGACTGATCTGCATTTTTTCAGCCATCATTTTCTTAGATAGTTGATTTTCCTGCATCAATTGCCGGATAAGATGAGCAAGAACCCGCCTGACAGCAACTTCCTTACATTCTTCAAGAATGCCTTCTTCGCTGAGAAAATTATCGAATTTTGTTCCCAAATATTTATTATTCATAGTTGTTTTTCCTTTTTTCTAAATATCGCTCAGAAATAATTTTCTACGTTTTTTTGCCAGTTCTATATCAGTTTTAGGTGTTTTTTGTCCCTTCTTTATAAATCCATGTAACAATATCATATTGTTATCATATATAAAAAATATGACACGAGCAATACGGTCCGGCAAACGACTCCTTATTTCCCATAATCCGTCTCCTAATCCTCTGACTAACGGCATACCCAGAGGCCAGCCATATTCCACAGTCTGAATATCCTGACCGATTATTTTTTTCTCAGGCAGAGGCAAACCTTTAAGCCATTGACGTACCGGTTCCGTACCTGTTTCCGTTCTGAAAAAGTAAACTTCAAGAATTTTATCCATAAGTAATTTATCTCACGGCTTTTATCTCATCTTTGCCGCCGATGCTTCAGTATTTTCAAGGGCTGACAGCCGCAGATTTCGCACGGTTCTGAAGCTGAACGCCGATTTTGCCGGGCGAAATCATAAAAACCAATTTTTTTCCGTCCCGCAAGACCTTCAGTTCTTTGGGCGGGCTGTCCGGGGGTTCAGCGTCACGGACTGCATCAAATTGAAAAGAATAGAGTACCGGCTTGCCGTCGTAATGAGTGAAAATATCTCCTGCCTTAATGCCTAATTTTGCTGCCTGACTGTCCGGCAGAACTTCCGCTACAAGGACTTCAGTTTTGAGCGGTTGCCCGTTTACATCAAAATATGCTCCCTCAGTTCGGGTTCCCCGTTCATCGTATTTTGCCGTGACTCTGTGAAAGCCGTTTTTATGCAGGGTCGGATTGCCCTCGGTGTCAAAATATGAGGCTTCTGTCCAGTTGCCACGGACATCATATCCTGTTATTTCTTTGTGATAGCCCTCTTCATTCTGCGCCGGTCTGCCTTTTTCGTCGAAATATAATATTTCCTCCGATACTTTCTTCCCT
>DZCT01000667.1 GCA_022736535.1 Desulfatirhabdium butyrativorans
AAAGAGGTTTATCTCGGATCACGGATATGGCTTATCAAATTTTACAAACCGGAGTATATGGGAGAATTGCTGAAAGACAGGCGTTCAGCGGCATGTCTCATGCCTCATGCGATGGCGGTATATGAAAGTCCTGAAGGCAATGTGGAAGTTTCCAGACTGAACACCGGCATGATAGGGAAAGTGCTGGGCGGCGCAGCGGCTGTGATTCTGGGAAAAAAAGCATTTTCAGATGAGGAGAAAATCTTGGGAAGCATTGCTGTAAAGCAGGGTGAAGCGTGATTCGGAATGGCAGAAAAAAGAGAAGCTTTCCGATTTGCAGCTCTGAAGGAGCGTCATATTTGCAGCATCCGAAGGAGCGTCATATTTGCAACAGAAAAATATTCTACAAATATTTCGCCCCTACGGGGCTGAAAACAGCACCCTGATCAGCATCCGAAGGAGCGTCATATTTGCAGCAGAAAAATATTCTACAAATATTTCGCCCCTACGGGGCTGAAAACAGCACCCTGATCAGCTCCGAAGGAGCGCCATATTTGTAGCAGAAAAATATTCTACAAATATTTCGCCCCTGCGGGGCTGAAAACAGAGGAGGAAAAATGAAAAAAACGATACTTGTTTTGACGGTGATATTTTTTGCGTGGGTTTCTGCCTCATATTCTCAGGAAAAACCGCTCACGGCGGATGAAATCGTCAGCAAGGCGAATCTGGTGTCTTACTATCAGGGAAAAGACGGCAAGGCGCTTGTGAAAATGACGATCAGCGATGATAAAGGTCAGGCAAGAACCCGGGAATTTGCAATTCTGAGACGGGACAAGCCCGGAGCGGATGAAACTTTCTGCGAAGATCAGAAATTCTATGTTTACTTTCACCGTCCCGCAGATGTGAACAAAATGGCTTTTCTGGTTCACAAATACATCGGCAAAGACGATGACCGATGGCTGTTTCTGCCCGCGCTGAATCTGGTCAAACGGATTTCTTCGGCAGACAAACGCAGCAGCTTTGTCGGTTCTCATTTTTACTATGAAGATGTTTCAGGAAGGAATATCAAGGCGGATAATCACGAACTGCTTGAAACGAATGATAAATTCCATGTCATCAAAAGCGTTCCCAAAGACCCGAAAAGCGTTGAATTTGCTTATTTCAAGACATGGATTCACCGTCAGACCTTTGTGGTGATTCAGACGAGCTATTATGACTCACAGGATAAAGAGTTCCGGCAGTATAAAGCGGAATCGTATAAAGAGATTCAGGGCTATCCGACGATTACCAAATCCAAAATGACTGACTTGCGGACAAACGGTTCTACAGTTATTGAATATAATGACGTAAAATACGATACGGGCGTGGAAGAAGACATTTTCTCGGAGCGTTATCTCAAACAGCCGCCGTATAAATATCTGAAATAAAGGTTCGGGGTGAGGGGTGTCGCCTCCGCCCTCGAACCCCGAACCTCTGTCAACTACCATGAAAAAATTTCAATTTATTCTAATCATTTTTGTTTTTGTCTTCATAGCGGCTTCGCCGACAGCGGCTCAGGAAGGTCCCTCGCTGCCCGAAGGCTTGGGAGACAACAGCAGTCCTGTTTTGCCGGAAGGTTCGGGCGGAAGCGAAATGAACGCTCCCTCGCTGCCCGAAGGCTTGGGCGGAAGCCAAACGCCCGCATTGCCGTCAGGAATGGGCGACAGCGGCGGTCCCTCGCTGCCGGGCGGTCTGGAAGAGGAAAAGAGAGAAGCAGCAGGAGACAAACCGCCTCTCACCCCGAACCCCGAACCCCGAACCCCGCGTTCCTACAGCCTCAGCGGTTTTTGGGAAATACGCGGCGGCATCCGCATTCAGTCCGATCCGTA
>DZCT01000210.1 GCA_022736535.1 Desulfatirhabdium butyrativorans
GGCAAGCTTCTGGTACAGCAGCACATTCACGCCCAAAATCTGCCTTGTGTCGTCATTTTTTAACGCGGCAAGCGCGTCTTTTGCGGCTTTTTTCTCAAGTTCTGTGATGCGGTGCCGGGCATCGGCCAGCAATGCCCTGTCTTTTTCCGCTTCTGCCTGAATTTCGCCGGCAATATAATTTCTCAGATTTTCGGCATTTTCCGAACGCCGGTCAATCACATAAGCCGCGCGGTTGAAGGTGCTGAAAATCATTTCCTGCAATTCCGCAAACCGGTCAAAATCATGACGGGGCTTTGCCTTCTCGTCCCATGCGGGATCATGCAGATGCCGCCGCGCGGAAATGCAGAATATTCTGTCAACGGGTTTTTCCCACGCATTTCGGATATAAGCCAAAAATTCCGGCACAATTTTTTCCCGGAGTTCCTGCTCGTCCAGGCGGTCGCTTTTGTTTGCCACGCAGACCAGCGATTCGCCTTTGAAATGCCGCAGATAAGGCGCAAGAAAATCAACATAATCTCTGGTTTTGGGATTTTCCGCATTGAAAACGCAGATCAGCACATCGGAAAAGCTGACAGCCTGATGCACGACGGGCTTATGTTTTTCCTGCTCCATGCTGTCGGTATCGGGCGTGTCAATGAGGATAACATGCTCCAGCGCGGATGCGGCATGGCTGGAACGGATTTCCACATTCTCTTTGCCGAATTTTTCACGCAGAGGTCCCGCATCGCTTTCGTCTCGGCACAGCACCACGAGATGCCGGGTGGTGGGACGGTTGTGGCCCGACTCGGAGAGATTGTCAACGCCTGCCAGCGCGTTGAGAAGCGTGGATTTTCCCGAACCGCAGGGACCCAGAATGGTGACAATCAGTTTGCGGTCAAAGCGCGATTCCAGTTCTCCGAGAAGACGGGAAACTTCCTGGCACTGTTTTTTCAGCGCGGCGGAGGGCAGCCACATCGGCGCGCCGTCCAGCGCCAGCGACAGCATCCGAATTTCATTTTCAAATCCCTCAAGCCTGCTCCGTGCTTTTATTTCCGCCAATTGTCCGTTTATTGTCATGATGCCGCCTTTGTTAATGGGGTTCGGGGTCAGGGGTCAGAGGGGTCCGGGCCCGAGCTGAAAACAGACCCTCTGACCCCGCACCTCTGACCCCGCACTCCGTATTACACAATGCAATATTTTCTTCAATGTCTTTTATCAATCGCTCCGATGTCTCAGCCGCATGTTGCGCGGTGCGGATAATCCCGCCGGTGATTTCCGACTCGAATATTTCCTGCACAGCTCTCAATTTTTCATTCAGCCATTCGGTTGCAATGGGTCCCAGAATTGCCTCCATCTGACGCTGATCCGCTTTTTTCAAGCCGGTGGTCGCGGGAATGGCAATCAGCGCATAGAGGTCGTTGAGTCCGAAGAGGCTGGCGAGTTTGACCTTGATGCCCGCGCCGCCGATGGGATCGCCGGTGGTGAGAATATAGGTCACAGCCGCGGTTGCGGGCAGCACGTTCAGAAACGCGGAAAAGGTCTGCCGAAGCCGGTCCGTAAATCCCATTTCCGAGCGCAGACGGTTCACCAGCGCGGCAAGTTCGCTTTCCATGTTCCGGGAAATTTCGATAATCACATCTTTATGGGAAAGAATTTTGCTCACCGCATTTTCCCAGTCCCGGTTTCTCAGCAATTCCTGTTCTTTATAAACAGCCGGATGTGCCGGAACCCATATTGTGAACATGCCTTTTTCATCGGAAAAATCAATATTCAGCGTGCTTTTCGTCCGTTTGGCTGAAAGTATGCGCTTGAAAGCCTCAATCATTTTGCCCGCGCCCGGGTCCTTCAATGTCAGAGACACGGAAACTTCAGAGCCGACGGTTCTGCGCTGCATTTCCGTCACGACTTTCAGCAGATCAACTTCCACCTTTTCTTTAAAATCATCCGGCGGATTTTCGCCGGGTTTGGGCGGAAACAGCCTGTTTCTGATACTTCCCGCAGCTTTTGTTGTCATTTTGATCGGTTCGCTGAAAATGCTGCCGGTCTGACGCATCAGACGGATATAGGGCGGGTCTGTTTCCAGCCAGATTTCGACAAAACGCCTCAGCACCCGGTCAACCGGAAAATGCGGCAGAGCCTCACGGATACACTGACTTTGCACGGTCAGCAGCGCGTCGAGATAGAGCCGCAGTTCATCCAAAGAAATTTTTGCCTGAGCCAGCACTTCCTCTGCTTTTTTCAGCGCGCTTTCCAAAATTGACGACAGCAGTTCGGGACGCAAAGTTCGGGGGTCTATCTGTTTCAGAGCTTCCGTAAACGGCGGGTCCTGATTTCGCGCCGGTTTCAGTTCCATGAATTTTTCACCCGCGGCAACCGCGTTGTCCTCATCTGTGCGGTAAATTCCCAGCACGTATTTTTCCGCATGTTCGCCGTAAAGATTGCGGGCAACGGTCATGGCATGCCGAATCACTTCCTGATTTTCAAATCCCGAATAAACCCTGTAAATCAGAAAACATTTTCTCATGCCCAGGCCCGTGAGCATAAGTGAAATAAAATCCGTGTTATCCCGGTTGTTGTAATTGGAATTGGTAAAAATATAAATCAGAATATCGGAAGTTTCCAGCGCTTTTCTGACCACATCCCGGTTCACATATCCGCCCCGGGAACCGGTGTCAAAATCCGGCGTGTCCATCAGCACCATGTTGCGCGGGGCATGGCTGCTGAGAACATAGAGCGGACAGCCCGGAACGGTGAGTTCTTCTTTGTTTTCAAGCGGTCTGGATGTTTCGCCCAGAGGTTCGAAGAGCGTGGAAATAAAATCGCTTTGCCGGAAAAGCTCGCCGGGCGCGGAGACCAGAATGCGGCGGTTGATGCCGGCGCTGCCCCCGGAGGGTGAAAGCCGGTCTCCCACTAAGGAATTGAACAGGGTTGATTTTCCTGAGGAGCCGCCGCCGCAGACTGCGGCTGTCAGGGGAAAATCAGGCGAGAGCCGCGGCAGCAGCTTTCCGTTGACGATGTTTTTCCATGACGCAAGATTCACCGTGTCACCGAGAAAGAGCGTTTCCGCCAGAAGGGGAATATCATTTTTCAACTGTTTTAAAGCGTCTTTTAATATTTGTTCCGAAAGTTCCATGCCGGAGGTTCTCCTGATGGGCAGGGCGGGCATGTCATCTTATAAGTCATCTTATAAAGAGATGCCCGCCGCCCCTTTTTATAAGATGATAAATTGAAATCGGAGTCCGTGAAATGTCCGTCATATTTAAAATTGAAATTCTGTCCTTTTTACCGAATTTGTGAATTATGATATAAAAGAATAACCTTTTATCTTTTTTCCTGCAAGTGTTATATTAATTCGTTCCTGTGATAAAAAAAAATAAAAAATTCGGAAAAGATTTCACAGCCGTTTGCATATAAGTATTCTGGAGGGCGTTTTTTATGAAATTTTCCCGCAGAGGGATTTCCCACAGAGTTCACAGAGAAGACACAGAGCGCACAGAGATTTTAAAAAACTCTGTGATCTCTGCGGTTTTTTCACACTCTGTGTTCTCTGTGGGAAATTTCTGCGGGGAAAAAATATGCAGTTAACGGAAAGGAGGGATTTTATGAAAACATCTTGATGTCAGTGTAGTATTTGGGCATGTTTGAGAAACTGAGTTTTTTAAAAAAAACTCGGTTTCTTTGAAAATTCAGTCTGAAAACCTTTGCAAAGGAGTCTGTTATGAAAAAAAGTGCATTTATTGAAATCCAGGCGGCATTGTGCCTCATTTTTATGATGTTTATGACGGCTGCGAGTCCCGCATATTCCCAGACATTACGCTCTTCCGAGGAGCGGATCCCGACGGAAAAATGGGCAGTCCGTCTGAATCCCGGACAGAATCCCGATGAACTGGCAAAAGAAACGGGCGCGGAAAATCTGGGGCAGATCGGCAAACTTCCCGATACTTATCTGTTCCGCTTCCCCGGAACGCTGACCCGAAGCGCATCGCTTAACATTGAATTTCGTCTGAAAAAAGAAAAACGTGTGAAATGGCATCAGCAGCAGATTGCACGGTGGCGTTTTCCCCGGTCTTCAATTTCTGATCTTTCATTTTCGGACCCGTCTCTTTTGGAACAGTGGCATCTTGAAAATACCGGACAGAGCGGCGGCATTGCCGGTGAAGACGTGAATGTGGCAGGGGTCTGGGAAAAGGGAATTACCGGAAAAGGCATTGTTATCGGCGTTGTGGATGACGGTTTGCAGTATCAGCACCCGGATATTGCGCTCAATTACCGGGCTGATCTCAGCTATGATTTCAATGATGATGACAATGATCCGGCTCCCAATCTCAGCAGTTGGTATGAAGACGACCACGGCACATCTGCCGCAGGTGTGGCAGCGGCACGGGATGACTATACCTGCGGCAGGGGCGTGGCATATCGTGCGGGTCTTTCCGGTCTGCGCCTGATTTCCGCAGCCAACACAGATGCGGAAGAAGCGCAATGTCTTTCCTATAAACGGGATAATATCCATATTTACACCAACAGCTGGGGACCTGATGATGACGGAAAAACGCTGGAGGGACCGGAACCGCTTACAGCCGATGTATTGGAAGACAGTATCAGAAACGGGCGTTCCGGTCTGGGAACGATTTATGTGTGGGCTGCCGGAAACGGCAAGAGAAGCAGTGACAATGTGAATTATGACGGTTATGCCAATTCCCGTTTCACCATTGCGGTCGGCGCGGCGGATCATAAGGGCATTCAGGCGTCTTACAGCGAGCCGGGCGCGGCAATGCTCGTGACCGCACCCAGCGACGGCGACGGCGCGGACATCACCACCACGGATCTGCTGGGAGATGACGGGGGCAGCAGCGGCGACTGCCGAAGCGATTTCGGCGGCACATCAGCGTCCGCGCCCATGGCTGCCGGCGTCGTTGCTCTGATGCTGGAGGCAAATCCGAATCTCACATGGCGGGATGTTCAGCATATTCTGGTGCAGAGCGCGGTGAAAAACCATTCTTCGGACGCGGATTGGACGCTCAACGCGGCAGGCTTTCACATCAATCACAAATACGGATTCGGGCGGATTGACGCTGACGCTGCTGTGAAATCCGCTTCTTCATGGCAGCGCGTGCCGGAAGCGACTGATCTGTCCTACGGTCCCGAAACGGTGAATCAGTCAATTCCTGATAACAACCCGGCAGGCATTGTTTCAGCGATTCACGTTGACAGGGATATGAAACTGGAACATGCGGAAGTCGTGCTGAACGCGACGCACCGGTATCGGGGCAGTCTCAAGGTCGTACTGACATCGCCTTCGGGAACGCAGAGCATTCTTGCAGAATCCCGCTCTGACAGAAACGCGGATTATGACGGGTGGAAGTTTATGACGGTCCGCAACTGGGGCGAAGGTTCTGTCGGAGAATGGAAACTCACGGTCGCCGACACGGTGCTTTCAAATACCGGCACCTTTGATTCATGGGAACTGATTCTGCACGGCACCGCAGAAGCAGTGAATCATCCGCCTGTTTTAAAATCCGACACTGCCGAAACGAATAAAGATACTGCTGTCACAGTCTCTGTGCTGGCAAACGACAGCGACGCGGACGGAGATGCTTTAACCGTCACATCTCTGTCGAATCCGGCTCACGGCTCAGTCGCGGCGAATGCGGACAATACTGTCACTTACACGCCTGAAACCGGCTTTGCCGGAGAAGACCGCTTTACCTATTCCGCAAAGGACAAAGCTGTAAGCAGCACGGCTGATGTAACAGTTCTGGTGGGAAAAGTGCGTGAGATTTATTCCGCAGAACCGCAGGCGCCGATTCCCGACGGAAATGCGACCGGTCTTTCTTCAGGCATTCGGATAAATGCCGCAGGTCTGATAAAAGATGTGAATGTCACCCTGAATATCCGGCATCCCTCTCTTGCGGATATGGAAGCCGCGCTGATTTCTCCGAAAGGCACACGGGCTGTCATGGTCAGAAATATCAGCGGAAAAGATATGACAGGCACAACTTTGGACGATGAAGCGCGACAGGCATTGTCGGAGGGCAGCGCGCCGTTTCAGGCAGCATATCGTCCGAGCGAGATTCTGAGCAGTTTTGCCGGCGAATTTCTGATCGGGGAATGGAAACTTCAGGTGACAGATACTGCTGAGAATACAATTGAAGGAATATTGGAGAGTTGGCAACTTGAGGTCTGTTATTTTCCGCTTTGGGAGAATTATCCGCCCGCGGCGGTGAATGACGCGGCTGCGACAAAAAAAGATACTCCGGTCATCATCCCCGTGCTGGACAATGACAGGGACCCCAACGGGGATACGCTGACAGTAACCGATCTGTCAGTGCTGCCGGCTCGGGGTTCGGTAAAAGCAGACTCGGACAGCAGGCTTCAGTACACGCCGGAAAGCGGTTTCACCGGCACAGACAGCTTTGTTTACATTGTCAGCGACGGCCAGGGAAAAACAGCGGCTGCAACAGTAAGCGTGACCGTTTTTGCCCTGGAAAACGTCATTCCGGGCTTGAGGGTTTTATCGGGCCAAACCCCGGAGCTTGCAGACGGTATTGCAGACATTAACAATAATCATAAGCTTGACATGCCGGATGTCATTTTCATTCTGATAAAACTTTCAGAGCGATAAAGCTTTGACGAGATACGTGCCTGAGAAACTGAGTTTTTTTTAAAAACTCAGTTTCTTTGACATCGGCGGTTATTTAACAGTTTCTCGCATCTCGGCAGGCGCCAAGAAAAAAAGACAGAAAAAGACACTTCCCAAAACCCCCGCCCCCGACGACAACAACCCCGCACCCCTAACCCCTAACCTCTGACCCGCCGAAGGCCGCCCACTGATCCTCCCAAAAAAAAGCGGGAAACACAAAACGGGAAATTATAAACGATTTATGTTCTTCTTGCAAAAGACGCGCAAAAATTGTATTAATCTCTCTTCAGAATTGAGAAGTGAAAAGTGAAAAGTGAAAAGTGAGAAATCATGAAACAGAAATATCTGAAAATAATTTCTACTTGCTTGCTGTGCTTTTACGCGCCGTCAAAGTTTCCGGAACGCCGTGCTGTCTCCGCTGTACTAGCGTATGCGGTACCATAAAAAAAAGCAGCAAACCAGATATCCGCCGCCGGGACTCAGGCATGAAAGAAACCTTTGCCGCCGCGGCACCTCTGACAAAAGGACTGAGCCTCCGCTAAAATGAATGTTCCCGGACAGGCAATTGTCCATATCGGAGATACCACGGGCGACAGCAGGGGGCAGCTTGCTGCCCACCGGCTTATAAACGGTGGGCATTTCATGCCCACCCTGCTTGCTTATAAACGGTGGGCATTTCATGCCCACCCTACTTGCTTATAAACGGTGGGCATTTCATGCCCACCCTGCTTGCTGCTCAATATTCTTTTGTGAAAACCGGAGCGGACCGTCGGCAACTATAAAACAGGCTTATCATACAAAAAATGACATCCAAATCGGACCGGACTTTTTTATATAAAACAGGCATGATCGGCAAAAGCATCAAATGGAAACTCACGATTGTCATGACAGTTCTGATGGCATGTCTGGTGACGGTGCTGACCTATTCCCAAATATCTTCTCAGAAAAAACTGCTGGAACGTGAATTGGACAAACGCATCTCCATTTTAAAAGAAAACCTGATTGAACGGGGAAAAAGTCTGATGACAAACCTTTCCCGGGAAGTCGAGAACGATATTGCGGCTTTTAATTTTTCCGGAGCCGTGGAGACAGTCAGAGACAGGGCAAAAAATAATAAAGAAATCAGATATGCCGTATTGTCAGACGCTTCGGGACTGGTCATTCTTCACACACTGAAAGCCGACCTTGTGCGGATCACGTTAAACGAAGGCGATGCGCAGGCTTTGAAAAAAAAAGAGATCACTGTCACGGAATGCAGGGAATCGGATGAATCTGTCATTGAAATGAGAGCGCCCGTACAGACCGGTATGACGGTATGGGGGATTTTAAAAGTTGTTTATACGCTCACCTATCTGAAACAGGACATAGAAAGGTCCCGCAAACAGATCGGACTTGAAATGAAACATGCCGCATTCCGCTCCGTGACTGTCGCGCTGTCTTTCATGTCCCTGTGTTTTTTCATCGTATTCATGCTTGCCGGAAAACTTTCAAAGCCTCTGATTCTCCTCACAGAGTCGGCAAAAAAACTTTCCGCAGGTGATTTTTCCGGGGCATTGAATATCCGAATCCCTTCGGAAGATGAGGTCGGCGTGCTTGCCGCCGCGTTCGTTCAGATGAGCAGAGACCTTGAAAATTCATATCAGAAATTGGGAGAATACAACAAAACACTTGAACAGCGGGTAGCCGAAAGAACCGCGGAACTTGACCGTAAAAACCTTCAGTTGAATGAAGTGATACAGGAACTTGAATCTGCCAGAAAAGAAGCGGAAACAGCGAATCAGGCAAAAGGAATGTTTCTTGCCAATATGAGCCATGAAATCAGAACGCCCATGAATGCGGTTATCGGCATGACAGG